>JACZXN010000264.1 GCA_022571575.1 Chloroflexota bacterium
TTCCCGCATGGCTTCTGTTTTGCTCTCAGATGTGGTCATTCTCACTCCTTACACGATGCCGGTTGGCTGGGGTTTTCCAGGTCAAGGATCGAGATCAGTCTGCCGTATCCGATGAACTGGCCGGTTATCATGCCCAGTTCGAATATCTCTGGGTCGGTGAACTCGGCCCTGAGTTCCTCAAAGAAGTCATCGTCCATGCTGTGGTGGTCGGTGGCCATCCGCTGCGCGAACCGGAGCGCCAGCTTTTCACGGTCCGTGATGTCCGCGCTCTCGAAGTCTGCCAGACCGGCGACCATCTCCTCGGTCATCCCCTGCTGCACCGCCGGCACAGCCCTGCCCAGCTTTCAAGTGGCGCACTGGTTCAGGTCGGCAATCTTGAGCCGGACCAACTCCTTGAGCCTCGCTCCCAGCAGGCCCTCCAACTTGAGCGGAGCATAGAAAGCCCAGAACGCTTCATAGGCCTTTGGCAGGTTGCCCGCCGCCTGGAAGATGGCCGGGTTCAGCTTGTGGGCCTCCGCTCCCTTGGCGATCTCGCGGAGGCCCGGAGTCAACTCTTCGGTCGGCACCAGCCTGATCCGGGCCATCGTTTTCTCCCTAATGCCCTTCGTTCGTAAATGAGTGCCCACTGATTGACGTGCAAAATGAAAACACGGCTGTGCCGTTAGGCGAGAGGCCGGTTGGCCACCGCCGGGTCCACCTTGCGGGGGATGAACCGGCCGCTGCCGGGGGCGGCCTTGAACTCCCGGTTGTCCACCACCACGTTGCCGCGGAGAATGGTGGTCACCGGCCAGCCGTCGGCCTCGAAGCCGTCCCAGATGCTGTAGTCGGAGATGTGGAAGTCGTCCATGGTCAGTTTGCGCTTGAAGCTGGTGTCAATGAGGGTGATGTCGGCGTCGCTGCCGGGGGCCAGCACGCCCTTGCGGGGATAGAGGCCCATGATCTTCGCCGCATTGGCCGAAGTGACTTCCACGAACCGTTGCAGGGACATGCCCCGGCGGGAAACGCCCTCGCTGTAGGTCACGCCCATCCGGGCCTCGGCGCCGTTATGGCCTCCGGTCACGTCGGAGACCGTGCGGCCCGCGATCTTGGTCTCCCAGGACGTGCAGTATTCGTCGGTGGCCATGGTGCTGAGACCGTTGTTCACGATCCCGTCCCATAGCGACTGGCGGTCGTCTTCCGACTTCAGCGACGGATAGGTGTGGTACTTCATGCCGTTCTCTTCTTTGTAATTGTCGGCGCTGAAGCAGCAGTAGTTGTGGAGAGTCTCGCCGTAGACCGGCCGCCCATTGGACCGTGCCTCCAAGATGGCCTGAACTCCCTGGGTGGCGCTGACGTGGACGAAGTAGATCGGGGCGCCGGTCCATTCGGCGACCCGGAGCACCCGCCGGAAGGAAACGTCCTCCGACTCCGCGCTGTGGACCAGGTGCATGTTGTACCACTCGGTCCGTTCCTCCCGGGCCAACTTCTGGTACATGTGCTGGACCATATCGTCGTCTTCCGAGTGGACCAGCAGCATGGCGTTCATCCGTTGAATCTCCTCCATCAGATCGTGGAGGTGGCCGGTCCCCACCATGCGCGGCTCGCCGGTGGTGGCGGGAGGCCGGATATTGGTGGTGAATATCTTGAAGCTGGGGAAGCCGTCCTCCACCGCCTCGTGCAACGAACCGAGGATCTCCGGTGGTATGGCGCCCAAGAGCATGAGGTGATGGGCGTAGTCGGCGTAGGAATTGCCCTGCCAGACTTCGGTCCTCTCCCGGATCGCCTGGGGTATGTCGATGCCGGGGTACTGGATGGCGAAATCCAGCAACATGGTGGTCCCGCCGATCAGGGCGGCGCGGCTCACCTCCTCGGGAGGGGCCGTCTTCAGGTCGCCGTGACCCATGATGGGGGCGGATATGTGGGCATGGGGCTCGATCCCCCCGGGCACCACCACCATGCCTTTGGCGTCGATCACACGGCCGACCTCATCGGGCAACGCGCCCGGAGCAGCCACCGCCACGATCTTTTCACCCTGCACCGCAATGTCCCACTCACCGACGCCCATGGGGGTTACAACTTGTCCGCCTCTGATGACCAGGTCCAGCATTATCGCGCCCTCCTAATGATCCGGCAAATCACGGGACCCCTGGCAGATCAGAGCGACACCGGATTTGATAACGGAGTTTAGCACATAGCCGGAGGCGTGGCACCGGCAGGGACGGCTAGAGGTGAAACGCGAGGGGCAGGCCCGTCATATCCGCCCGCCGGGGAGGCGGGCAGGGGGCTTAACCGTCGTCGCCCGCCGGGGATGTGGCGGTTGCGGTCTGCATCTCTTCTGGCAACTGGTCTTCCCAGTTTGGCAGCAGTTCCTTCTTGGTGGTTGGCAGCATGATTATGCTGATCACGCCAATCATGCTCAGGGCCAATGAGAGGCCCATCGTCGCGTCGAAGTTTCCGGTCAGGTCCCGCAGCTCTCCGCCGACCAGGGCCCCGGCGGCCATGCCGACGCCCGCGCCCATCATCTGATACCCATAGGTGGTGCCGATGGGGGCATTGCCGCCGTAGTATTGGCGGTTGATGATGGGGAAGGCGGTCATCTCGCCGCCGAACCCGATACCGAAGAGAGCGGCGAACAGATAGAACTGCCAGGCCTCATGGGCAAAGAACAGGAGCACGATGGGCGCGGTCTGCAGGAAGAAGGAGACGGCCATGGCGCCCTTGCTTCCCATCCGGTCGGCGATGACGGGCACGGCGAAACGGGTTATGGTGCTGGTGACCGAGAGGGTCACAAATACTCCCGCAGCCACTCCGGCGCCAACTCCTTCGTCCTCGGCCATGGCAACCAGGTAGACCAGGATGATGGCGTGTCCGGCGCAGCCCCAGAAATGGATGCCGATCAAGTTCCAGAATGCGCCCGTTTGCTGGGCCTGCTTGAGGAACACCTTGGTGCGGGTCTTGGCGATCTCGCCGGTCTGCACCGCCTTGATGGGCTCGTCGTCGGGCGCTCCCAGGGGCCGAAGTCCGATCTCGGCCGGCTCGTTGTAGAAGAACCGGACCAGCATGAGGATCACGGCGCCGCCGACCAGGCCCGGGATCCAGAACGCCGCGCGTAGGCCGTCGACCCCCCCGCCGAAGAGGTGGATGAGCAGAAGCATGACCGGCACCGCGATCAAAGGTCCGATGCCCTGGGATGACTGCAGCAACCCCAGGCCGAAGCCCAGGTGCTTGCGGAACCACAGGGTGACGGCGGCGGTGAGCGGTACCTGAAAGATGCCCATGGAGATGCTGAGAATCACCCCAAAAAACAGGTAGAACTGCCACAGCTCGCGCATCATTCCGGTGAGCACCATGCCCACGATGAACAGCACCGCGCCCAGTCTCATGGTCCAGCGGATCCCGTAACGGTCGCCCAGCCAACCGGCGGTGGGGCCGAATAACCCGGATACGATCCACTGGATGGCGAACCCCAATCCCACGGCGCCATAGCTCCAGCCAAAGGAATCGACCAGCCGGGGTATGAGGATGCTGGAAGAGGAGCGGAAGGAGGAGCTGAACAACCGCATGACGGAGGCCACCGACACGATCACCCAGGCGTAATGGACGGGGCGGCCGGCAATCACCACATTTGAGGGCTTTAGGTTAAAGTTTGCCATTTAGTCCTAAGTTATGACC
>JACZXN010000007.1 GCA_022571575.1 Chloroflexota bacterium
CGGTGATCTTCCCCTCGCGGGTGGCCGCCATCTCCACATGCTGCACGTGGTCGCGGCCGTGGGTGGTCGCCTGGAAGCCCTCGGAGCGGGTGGCGGTCCATTTGACGGGGCGGCCCAACTGCATGGAGCAGAAGGAGGTGATCATCTCGTCGGCGTACATGGCGATCTTGCTGCCGAATCCACCGCCCACTTCGGTGGCGATGACCCGTATCTTGTGCTCGGCGATGCCGGTTACCAGAGAGCCCAAGAACCGGACGATATGGGGGTTCTGGCTGGTGCTCCACAGCGTCAACTCGCCCATGGAAGCCGTCCAGTTGGCCACCGCCGAGCGGGGCTCCATGGCGTTGGGAATCAATCTCTGTTGGATGATGGTGTCTTTCACGACAACCTCCGCGTTGGCGAAGGCCGCGTCCGTGTCGCCGCCGGCGGACACCCAGTGGAACGCCTGGTTGTTGGGGGCGTCCTCGTGCAACTGGGGCGCGCCCGGCTGCATGGCCGCCTCGGGGTTGACCACCGCGGGAAGCACCTCGTAGTCCACGTCGATCAATTCCAGGGCGTCTTCCGCCTGGTAGCGGCTCTCGGCCACCACCACCGCCACGGCGTCGCCCTGATAGCGGACCACGTCCTTGGCGATGGCCGGGTGGGCCACCGCCTTGATGTCGCAATCGGGCGGGAGCCAGGCGCATGGGATGGGGTTCAGCACCCCGTCGGTGTCGGCGCCGGTGTAGACCGCCACCACCCCGGGGGCCGCGGCGGCGGCGCTGGTGTCGATGCTGTTGATCTTGGCGTGGGCGTGGGGGCTGCGCAGCATGGCCGCGTAGGCCATCCCCGGCAGCTTCACATCATCGGTATAGGTAGCGTCGCCGGTGATCAGCCGCGGGTCCTCGCGGCGGCGGATACCGGAGCCAAATATTCTTGTCGTCATGGCTTAACTCCTCGATTAACTCCTAGCTAACTCCTAACTCCGCTTGGCTTCCGCAGCCGCCAGAACGGCCCGGACGATGTTTTGATACCCGGTGCAGCGGCAGATGTTGCCCTTCAAGCCCTCCCGCACCTGGTCCGCCGAGGGGTCGGGATTCTTTTCCAGCAACTCCACCGTGGTCATGATCATGCCGGAGGTGCAGTAGCCGCACTGGAGGCCGTGCTTATCCCAGAAGGCCTGCTGTACCGGGTCCAATTCGCCCTTCGGCGCCAGGCCCTCGATGGTGGTGATCTGGCTGCCGTCGGCCTGGACCGCCAGACAGGTGCAGGATTTCACCGTTATGCCGTCCATCCTCACCACACAGGCGCCGCATTGACTGGTGTCGCAACCGATCTTGGTCCCGGTCAGTCCCAGGTCTTCTCTGAGGAAATGGACCAAGAGCAGACGCGGGTCCACCTCCTTTTCATGGGCTTTCCCGTTGACGGTAACCTGAATGTTCAAGATAGCTCCCTTGCGTGGTGAATAGTGGTTTTCCAGGCGTGAATCAGGCTCAGGGGGCCGAAGTGCCCCGAGTATATACTCGGCCAGAAACGCCGTCAACGTACCCGGCTCCACCGCTGTGGTTGCGCAATCTTCAGGCTGGGCCTATCATCTCAATAACGCCTGGTCAGCACTATCTGGCCAACGGTTTCTGGATCACGGCGCCAGGCCGCCACGCAGGCAAAAACTCCCCAGGCAAATAGCAAGGATTCCCATGTTCCCCCAGAGCGTTTTCCCCGATACCGCTGAGGTCGATGCCCAAGGGCAACTGGTGCTGGGCGGGTGCAGGGCCACCGACCTGGCCGACGAATACGGCACCCCGGTGTACGTGCTGGACGAAACCACCCTGCGGGCCCGCTGCCGCAGCTTCATCGGCGAGTTCCGCAAGCTATACCCGGCAACCAACGTGTGCTACGCCTGCAAGGCCTACATCAACCCGGCGTTGGCCAAGCTGTTTCATGAAGAGGGCATGGGCTTCGACGTCGTTTCGGGAGGCGAGTTAGCCCTGCTCCTCAGCGCCGAAGTCCCCATGGACGAGGTCTATTTTCATGGGAACAACAAGACCCCCCAGGAATTGTCCGAAGCGCTGGACCATTCCATCGGCTGGGTGGTCATCGACAGCTTCTATGAACTGGAACTCTTGGACCAACTGGCCGGGCAGGCCGGCAAGACCCAAAACATCCTGATCAGGGTCTCTCCCGGCGTCGATCCCCACACCCATGTGCACACCACCACCGGGGTCTTGGATTCCAAATTCGGGTTCTCCATCCAGACCGGCCATGCCGCCGAAGCGGTCCGCATGGGGCTGGCGGCCAAGAACCTGAACCTGCTTGGCCTGCACTTCCACCTGGGCTCGCCCATCTTCGAGTTGGAGCCTTACCGCGTGGCCACGGACCTGGTGTTGAGATTCGCCGCCGAGTTACGGGAAGACGGCCTGGAGTTGCAGCGGTTCAGTCCCGGCGGTGGATTCGCCATCAGCTACCTCCAAGGCCAGGAGCCTCCGCCCATCTCCGCCTACGCGGAGACCATCGTGTCCACCATGACCGCCACCTGCCAGGAACTGGGCATGGAGCCGCCCTCTTTGGTCATCGAGCCCGGCAGGGCCATCATCGGCCCAGCCGGCGTGGCCATCTACCGCATCGGGGCCATCAAAGACGTGCCGGGCGTACGCAAGTTCGTCAGCGTCGACGGCGGCATGGGAGACAATATCCGGCCCGCCCTCTACCAGGCGGAATACGAAGTGGTCGCCGCCAACAAAGCCAACCGGGAACCGGCGGAAAAAGTGACCATCGCCGGTAAATATTGCGAGTCAGGAGACCTCCTGGCCTCGGATATAATGCTGCCGGTGCTCGAATCCGGAGACCTGATCGCCATTCCGGCGACGGGGGCGTACTGCCCCTCCATGGCCAGCAACTACAATCTGAATCCCCGGCCGCCCATGGTCCTGGTGAAAGACGGCCGGAGCCGCCTGATCCGCAGGCGTGAGAGCTACCAAGACCTGATGTATTGCGACGTGGTTTAGGCCCGCCGCCCGGTATTCAACACAACCAAACATCCGACAAGCAGTCCAGTTCTCTGGACTACAAGGTTTTATGTGGACCCTCTACGGCCAGGACCACCTGCTCAAGCGGCTTGAGCTCAGTCTGCGGCAGCGGAGGCAGTCCCACGCCTATCTGCTGAGCGGCCCGCCCCATGTGGGCAAGATGACACTTGCCATCAATCTCTCGCAGGCCGTGAATTGTTTGGAGGGACCCGGCGTTCCCTGCGGTTCATGCACTCAGTGCACCAGGATCGCACAGGGGCGCCACGCCGACATCAGGACCCTCGCTCCCGGCCAGGGTGAAGAGGGCCGGTCAGCCCGGACCGTCATCGGCATCAACGAAGTCAAAGAAGCGCTGCGCCGGGTGAACCTGAATCCCTACGAGGGGTCCACCAGCGTCGTGATTCTTGACGGCGCTGAATCCATGAGCGACGAAGCCGCCAACGCATTGCTGAAAACGCTGGAAGAACCACCCCCGCAGGTGATGTTCCTGTTGCTGACAACCAACGAGGGCGCTGTTTTGCCGACCATCCGGTCGCGTTGCCAAAACTTGACCTTGCTCACAATGTCAAAAGAGAAGATGATAGAAAGACTGTTGACCGACCGCCAGGTATCCCCGGAACAGGCGGAGCATCTGTTCCGGCTGTCCCGTGGCTGCCTGGGCTGGGCCATCAGCGCAGTGGACGACTCCCAGGTGCTGGAGCAACGGCAGGCCGACCTGGAAAAGATGCAGGAAACCCTGGACGCAGGGTTGGAGACCCGGTTCACCTACGCCAACGAAGTCGCGTCCCTCTTCGGAAGCGACCGCGAGGCAGCCAAGGACCTGCTGGCCCTTTGGCTTCGCTGGTGGCGAGACCTCCTCCTGATCAAAGAAGGGGCGGAGGAATTCCTTCACAACGCCGACCACTCCGATCCTCTGCGCAGCCAGGCATCGGGCCTGAGCACACCGCAGATCGTGCAGTTCATCAAGTGCCTGATGCAGACCTTATCAAGCCTAGATAGCAACGCCAATCCCCGGCTGGCGATGGAAGTGTTGATGCTGAATCTACCGATCGAAGCAGGCCAAGTATGACCAAGGTTGTGGGCCTACGCTGGCGGACCGCCGATCCGGTGACCTATGCCACCGCCGGAGATTTTTCGCTGCCACTGAAGAGCTACGTGGTTTTGCAACTGGAAAAATCGCAGGAACTGGCTTGGGTCTGCCGTGAGCCTGCCGAGTTGGTGGCCGCCCAACCCGCCGAAGGGCTGGCCAACCGCGTGGTGCGCCGGGCCACCGCCGGCGACCTGGGCCGTCTGCAGCAGAACCGGGACTCGGAGCAAGAAGTGTTCAAGATTGCCCGCACCAAGGCCCGGGAACTTGGTATTCCCATGAAGATAGTGGACGCCCACTACACCTTCGACCGGGCCCGCATGGTCGTGACCTTTGGCGCCGAAGGCCGCGTGGACTTCCGTCCGTTGATCCACGCGTTGAGCTCAGCCACCGGCGGCCGGGTGGAGTTGCGCCAGGTCGGCGACCGGGACGTTGCGAAGTTGACCGGAGGCATCGGCCGTTGCGGCATGACTCTTTGTTGCGTGCGGTGGATAGACAAGTTCGAGTCCATCTCGGTTCGGATGGCCAAGGAGCAAGCCCTGCCCATCAGCGCCGACGGTCTGGCCGGAGCCTGCGGCAGACTGCGCTGCTGCCTGCGGTTCGAGTACGAACAATACCGGCAGGTAAACCGGGCGTTGCCCAAGATTGGAGAATTGGTGGGCACTCCCGATGGGGAGGCCACGGTGATCGTCGGACACCGGATGAAGGAAACTGTATCGGTCCGCTACGAGGATGACCGGGTCTTGGAACTGGCCCTGGCCGACGTCACCAGGAACCAGCCTTCCCGCGATTAACCCCCCGTCCGAACAACCCTCTTCCGGCGATCTACCCTTCAGTCCCGGTTGGACCAGGGGATGTAGAGCTTCCACTCCTCCAGGATCACCCGGTTCTGGAGTATCAGATAAGGGTTGGGGTCCGGGGCGCGCGGCAGCTTGGACAAACGCATCTTCGCCTCAACCGGGGTCCGCCCGGCCTTGTGGAGGTTGCAGCGGTTGCAGGCCGTCACCACGTTTTCCCAGGTGTGGGCGCCGTTCTGCCGCCGGGGGATAACATGGTCCAGCGTCAGGTCATGGGCCTTCTTGCCACAGTACTGGCAGGTGAACCGGTCCCGCAGGAAGACTTCCTTCTTGGACAGCTTGCGGGGCAGGTAGGGGCGCTTCACCATGTAGGCCAGCCGGATGATCGACGGGGCATCGATCACCTCGGTGACGGTGTGAATCTGGCCCCGGTGGTTCTCCAAAAGCTCGGCCTTGCCCTTGGTGACCAGGACGATGGCGCGGCGCACGGTGCACACGTTCACCGGAACGTAATTCAAGTTCAACACCAAGACCGGCGCCCGGATCAGTGCGGCAACGTCCACCGCCTCCATAGCTCCGTTTCCGGAAGCGCCATTCTCCGTTGGTTGTCCTATTTCCGCCTGTTTTACCATGTCGGCAGGCCGCTGGTCCTCCCGCACCGCATCTAGAAGCACTCTTGGAAGCGCTTAGGGGAAGTTCCCGCCCGGGCGTTGCCTGGGCCACCACCACACCTGAGCATACGGCCCGGTGCGGGCCTGACCTACGCTCAGAGCCGATTGGCAACCATAGTAGCACATAGGCTTAGAAATGATGTGCGAGCCTGCTAACGCCGGCCCGGCGGCGCCTGGGCCGCTGCCGGTTATTCGGTCAGCCGCTCCAGTTGGTTGTTCCAATCCCCGGGGATAATCTTGACCCCCCGGATCACCACATCGAAGTTGTCGGCCAAAAACGCACCCAAGGCCGACTCGTCGATGGTCTTGTCCAGGTCTCGGAAGGGGAACCGCTGTACCCCGGTCAATACTCCGGAGAGCAGCAAGAATCCCACCAGCACCCCAGCGGCCATGCCCGCAAAACTGTTGACCAGGCCAAAGAGCGGGATCATCCCAAACACCTTCCGGGCCATGAAGCTGATGATCCCGCCCAGGACGAACAGCACCCCGAAGATCAGGATGAAGCCGGCCACCGTTTGGGCGTTCTCGCCGTCGATAACCCCGGAGAAGATGTTTCCCACCGAGTCGCCGATGCGGCTGGAGAGCGCCAGGCCCACCACCAGCGAAATAAGGGGCAAAACGATCTGCAACAGGCCGGAGGAGTACCCCCAAAAGGCGGTGATTCCCCAAACGGCCAGAATGACGAGATCGATCCAGTTCATATACCCCCACGACTGGGCGCGAAATAACGGTTAACCCGAGTGTAGCATGGGGGAAATCGAGAACGCCAAGGGGGTTACCGGGCGGATGCAACCGCGTTTCGGAGCCCGATCAGACCCACCAGCGCCATCACTCCGAACATGTAAGAACCGATGATGTCACTGGGCCAATGGACTCCCAGATAGACCCTGGAGGCGCCCATGATAACCACCGCCGAGACAAGCGCCACCTGAATCGCCCGCCGCAGAATCAGCGGTTTCACCCAAAGCCCTATCAGGTAGACCAGCACCCCTCCCATGATGACCGCCAAGAGCGCGTGACCGCTGGGAAAACTGAGGTCCGATTGAATGGGCCCACCCAGGTAGTACTCGGGCCGGGGCCGGTCCACCACCAGTTTCAGACCGTTTCCGATCCCGATCACCAGCCCAGCGGCCACCACCATGGCAACGTCGGCGTAACGGCGGGCGAGCATCAGGCATCCGATCAGGACCACGGTAATCGGCATGAACACCCAGAACAATCCCAGCTTGGCGAACGCCACCGCCGTGCCATCCAGCCAACCCGTGCGGAGGGCCTGGATTCTCACTATCGCCCCCTCGTCGCCGGGGAAAGTGGGATAGACCCAGGCCAGAACATACAGGGCCAGCGTTCCCAACAATCCAGCAGCCAGCAGACAGGACTTTCCAGAGACGCCGCGGACGGAACGGTTCATCATGGATATTTGCATCGATTAATACTACGCGAATTGTTGCTGCCTTGGCCTTTAATTTATCTGTCAAATCAAGCAACTGCAAACCCCGTTATCCGCGAGGCGATCAGTCCTGGTCCGGGGTGTATAATGCCGGTGCCCGGCAAGTGCATCGGAACCACACCTGCAGAACACCAGATAGAGGGATCAATTGGCCCTGGCCCGCGGAGTGAGCGTGATCGCCATCGACGGCCCTGTAGCCGCCGGCAAGACCGCGGTGGGGCGGGAATTGGCCCGAAACCTGGGGTTCGCCTACCTCGATACCGGCATCATGTACCGCGCCATCACCTGGCTGGCCCTGCACTCCGGCATCCCCGTTGAAGACCAGGCCTCCCTGGGCGAACTGGCCCGCGCCAACCCCGTCGGGTTGGTGGGGGACGAAGGCGACCGGGTGTCGGTGTCCGGCCATTCATTGGGGCCGGAACTGAGGGATTCTTCGGTGGAAGGGAATGTTTCAGTGGTCTCCAAAGCGCCGCCGGTACGCCGGGAGTTGGTGGCCCAACAGCGCCGGATAGCTTCCCAAGGCAAGATCGTCATGATCGGCCGTGACATCGGGACCGTTGTCCTACCCGATGCCGACCTCAAGGTCTACCTGACCGCGTCGGCCGAGAACCGGGCCCAGAGGCGTTGGCTGGAGATGCGGGACCGTGGGCAACCCGTGGAATTGGAGACGGTTATGAGTCAGACCCTGGCTCGGGATGAGATAGACAGCAACCGCGAAGACTCTCCCCTGAAGCCGGCGCGGGACGCCTGGGAATTGAACACCGACGGCCTGGACATCGAGCAGGTGGTGCGGAAGATCATCGCCCGGTGTGAGGGCCGTTGAGCAGCTTCAAAGACGCTCAGATCCTCTATTGCTGGGGACGCAGGCTGGCCCAGTTCTGCTTCCGGGCATTCGGCCGCATGGACATCTCCGGGGTGGAGTGCGTCCCCCATCACGGTCCGCTGATCGTCGTCTGCAACCACATATCGTTCAACGATCCACCCCTGTTGGTGGCCTCCATCCCCAGGCCGCTGTTCTTCATCGGGAAGCAGGAACTGTTCCAGAATCCCCTGTCCCGTTTGGCCATGCGGGTATTCCACGTATCGCCCTTCAACCGGTCTAGCGTCGGGATTGACGCCGTGCGGACCATGATGCAGAATCTTGAACGCGACCGGGCCGTGGTGATCTTCCCCGAAGGGCGCCGCAGTCCGGACTGCACCCTGCAGCGGGGAATGCTGGGGGTGGTCTATCTGGCGCTGAAGTCTCAGGCGCCCATCCTGCCCGTGGCGGTCACGGGCACCCATAGATTCCCCATCTGGCGCATCGTATTCCCCTTCCGCCGGATGAAGACCAGCATCGGTCCGCCCTTCACCCTGCCGGTGATCGAGGGCAGGGTCAGTAGAGCGGTGATGTCCAGCCTGTTGGACCTGGTGATGGGCCGCATCGCCGATCAGTTGCCGCCGGAGCTTCGCGGTGTCTATGGCGGCAAGACCGAACAGAAACCGGCCGAACGGGCGGCCGAACAGCCGGTCTGATCCGGCCCATAGTTTTGAACCTGTCTGGGAGAGATTTATGCAACAAGCATCCAAATTCGGCATCTACCTGAACGCTCAGGATAATCAGGTGGTGCGCATCAATTCACCCTACTGGTTCCCCGAGGAGCCGGACTGGGTTTTCCTGACCAACGAAGTCAACGCCACGCTGCTCAATATCCGCGAGATGGCCCAGGAGAAGGGCCTCTCCAAAGACTCCGGGTCAATCACCTGGGGCACCATTCCCCTCAAGGATTAGGACCGGACTAAAGCCTGAAGGATGCGGACGGAGTTGGGAGGATAGCCTTTCAGATGCTGGCTGAGGTGGGCGGCTAAATGGAAACCGGTCCGGTGGAGGAACTGCGGATACGGCAGCGGCTGGAGGCCCTGGAGGAGAACCTCTCTCCCCACGCCAGCCGTTCCAGCCGGTCCTTGGGCCGGCAGCGGCCCGAGCCTCCCTCGCCCCTGCGCACCGAGTTCCAGCGCGACCGGGACCGGATCATCCACACCAACGCCTTCCGCCGTCTGAAGCACAAGACCCAGGTCTTCCTGGCCCCCTCCGGCGACCACTACGTCACCCGGCTGACCCACACCCTGGAGGTGGCCCAGGTCGGCCGCACCATCGCCAGGGCCCTGAACCTGAACGAAGACCTGGTTGAAGCCATGTCCTACGGCCACGACCTGGGCCACACCCCCTTCGGACATCTGGGCGAGGAGACCCTGGACCAGGTCTATGCGCCGGGCTTCACCCACAGCGCCCAGAGCCTGCGCATCGTGGAGCTACTGGCCAAAGACGGCGATGGGTTGAACCTCACCTGGGAGGTCCGCCAGGGCATAGTCTCCCATTCCAAACCCAGGGGAGACTTCCTGGATGTCGAGCTGGACGGCTCGCTGACCCTGGAGGCCCAGATACTGCGTCTGGCCGATTCGGTGGCCTACTTGAACCACGACATAGCCGACGCCATCCGGGCCGGCATGCTGCGGGTGGACGATCTGCCGGAACGGGCCAACCGGGTCCTGGGGACGACCCATTCCCAACGGATCGATTCCCTGGTCACCGGCATCGTCCGGGCGTCGTGGCCCGCCTCCGGGTTGCCAAACGGGGAAAACGGTGGGCCTGGGCAACCGGGGCCGGAAACCGGGGGAAGGCCGGCCATCGGCATGGACCCGGATACCCGCGAGGCCATGATGGAACTCCGGGAATTTATGTTCCGGAACATCTACCTGCCCCTGACCAAGACCAGGCAGTCCGAGGTGGGACGGGACGTGGTGAAACTGCTCTACCACCACTTCGTGGAGAATGCCGAGGAGATACCGCCCCCCTACTTCAGCCCCGGCGTCGAACCAGAAAGAGCCTCGGTGGACTACGTCTCGGGAATGACCGACCACTTCGCCATCCGCCAGGCGGAGAAGCTGCAACCCGGCATCACCCAGGGGGCCTTCCACAACGTTCCTCTGGAGTAGGCGGCGAGCCGCGTTTTCTGACCGGGCTTAAGGTCTTGACCTAGGCGTAGCGCAAGGGGTTTAACGTCATCTCTTTGAGGAATTCATCGACAGATTGATCCAGGTTATATTCCGGTTTCCAACCCCATTCCCGCCGTGCGTTGGTGTCGTCCACTCTTCGGCTGATGTCGTCTAGGATCGGTTGAAGTTCTGGGTCTGGCTGGAATTCGATCTGTGCGCCAGGTATCTTGGCCCGGACGACATCCGCCAACTCGCCGGCGCTGGGAGTTGGGGTGATCCCGGTCAGCACGTAATTAACCGTCTCGATGTTTTCCACCGGCGCCTTCCCAAGTTCCACGATTGCCCGGGCGGACTCGGTGAAGTACATGATAGGTATTCGGGTCTCGGGCGTCACCCATATGGTAAAGGGGTTCCCCTTGGCGCACTCTTCAATCACCTTTGGGTTGTACTGGGCCACCCCCGGTGTGCTGATCCCGGGTCCCAAGATGCTGGGGTACCGGATGCCTCTGAAGTCGACCCCATACTTTCTTTTGTAGAAGCGGCCCATGTTTTCCGCGAATACTTTGGTGGAGCCATAAAATAGCAAGGGGCGTTCCACCGTGTTGTCATCGATGAAATCTTCCTTGATATCTGCGCCATAGACCCCCAGGGAACTGGTGAACAGTACTTGTGGAACATCGAACAGCTTTGCCGCTTCCAGGACGTGAAACGTTCCAAGTACGTTGGCCTGAATCGCACCGGCCGGGTCCGCATCGGAAGGGACACTGAGCATGCCCCCCATATGGTAAATCACGTCCGGCCGCGTCTTCTTCACGGCATCCAGCACGTTGCTGAAATTGCCCAGGTCTCCCGCGATACCTTCAATCCGATCTGCCACTTCGGCCAACCTTGGCGTAGAAGGGTTTCTACTGAAGACAACCGGTTTCTCCCCCTGTGAAAGCAGGAGCCGCACGACCTCCGCACCCATGAGACCGCTTCCCCCTGTAATCAAGCTGGTCAACATAGCCCCCTTTGTGGGTGGAAGATTCGTGTACCAGAAACGCTAGCCCTTGAACGCGGGCATGACCTCTTCGGCAATGATGCTCAGTTGGTCCTTGAAGACTTCCAGCGGCATCCCCATCACCGCGCCGATGTTGACCCGTTCCACCCCTGGGTACTTCTCCTCGATCTCCTTGAAGCGCTCGACGACGGATTCAGCGGTGCCGCAGAGCCAGGACCCGGCCTCCACCGCTTCCTCCAGCGTTGGCAGAACGACTCCGGGCGTCCGGCCCTTGTTGACCACTGAGGCGTTCTGCTCGGGGGTCAGGGGCATCACGCCCAGGGGGCCGGCGAACTTCATGGCCTCTTCGAAATAGGGGCGGCCCAGCTTGATCGCCTTCTCCTTGGTCTCGGCGATGAAGATGCGGAAGCCCAGAGCAACATCTTCGCCCAACACGGTCTCGTTCCCATACTTTGCGCGGGCCGATTGAAGCATCTTCAGCTTCTCATCCAGGGCCGCGTCCGGGTTATTGGCGATCAACGGCTTGATGCCCATCTTCGCCATGAAATCGATCCCCCTGGGGTTGGCGCTGACCAGCGGCTGCCAGATGTCCACCGGCTGCGTCACCGGCCGCGGCACCAGGGTCAGCTCCTTGAGTTGATAGCCCCGGTATGGCACCTCCGGCGGCAACTGGTAGTGCTTCCCGTGGTGGGAGAATCTCTCCTGCGTAAAGGCTTTGGTGATCACCTCCAACTGCTCCTCGAATAGCTCCCGGTTGGCATCGGAGTCCAGCATGGGCGCGCCGAAGGTCTCCACCTCCCTGGTGTGGTAACCACGGCCCACGCCAAAGATGATCCGGCCCTTGCTTAGAACATCGGCCATGGCGAAGTCTTCGGCCAGGCGAAGGGGGTGCCACATGGGGACGATGTTGAACCCGCAGCCAAACTTCAGCTTCTCGGTCTGGGTGGACAGATACAGGCCAAGCATGAGCAGGTTGGGGATGGCCTCATACCCCTCCGGCTGAAAATGGTGCTCCGCCATCCAGAACTCCCGGAACCCCAGCTTCTCCAGGTGCTTGGAGATGTCCAGCGCCCAGTCGAAGGTCTGGACCAATTGGTCGTTGGTGTACCACCGGTCATTGGCCGGCGTTCCTTCAAGACCGATATCTTCGTCCACCACATGGCCGGCGTAGGAAGCGGAAAAGTTGCTGATCATTGCTTTGACCTCTGTTCATGAATGGTTGAGGCCCCGGCATTGGGGCCTCGATCGAATTTGGACTGGACGTTGTTTCGCCGTTCTACAAGCCGCTATTCCTTCTGGACCTGGCTGGGCGCCGGGTTGAGCAGTTCCAGCCCGATGGTCACGGGAAAGACCCTGACCAGTTCTTCCAGGGTCCACATGCCGTCTTTCTGAATGGTCTTCACCGGCTCCGGTTCGTTGAGCAGGGTGATCAGACCCTCGGTGACGTGGAAAACGTGGCCGTTGACGTGGGCCGCCTCGTCGGAGGCCAGCCAGGCCACCATGGGGGCGACGTCCTCGGCCTGACCGCGCAGGGTGAGGGCGGCGCCGGTGCTGATGCCGCGGGCGGCGCGGAGGGCCCGGGCGTCGTCGGGGATGCTGCCGATCATCCTGGTGGCGGCGCTGGGAGAGATGGCGTTGGCGGTCACGCCGTAGCGGCCCATGTCCCTGGCCACCACGCGGGTGAACCCGGCGATGCCGTCCTTGGCCGCGCCGTAGTTGGCCTGGCCCGAGTTGCCGTACAACCCGGTGGTGGAACTGAAGGTGATGATCCGGCCCGAACGCTGCTGCCGGAAGATGACGCTGGCGTTCTTCACCACGGAGAAGGTCCCCTTGAGGTGCACGGCGATCACGTCGTCCCACTCTTGTTCGGTCATGTTGAAGATCATGCGGTCCCGGAGGATGCCGGCCACCGTGACCACGATGTCCAGCTTGCCGAAGCTGTCCAGGGCGGTCTGGACGATCTTCTCGCCGCCGGTCATGGTGGCCACCGACTCCAGGCAGGCCACCGCCTCTCCGCCGTCGGCCTTGATCTCGTCCACCACCTGTTGGGCGAAGGACGAGTCCTCGCCGGTCCCGTCCACGTTGACGCCGGGGTCGACCACCACGACCTTGGCCCCCTGGACGGCCATCAGCTTGGCAACGCCCCGGCCGATGCCGCGGCCCGAGCCGGTTACTATCGCCACCTTGTCTTTAAGCAGGTCAGCCATCAGAGACTCTCCATCTGTTTACTAATCATAAGTCTTGGCCGTGGGCCCGGCTCTAGACCCGTTCCCACAGCAGGGTATTCGTTAGGTCACCCCTTGCCCCCCTGATGGGCTGGGTGTTCAGCCGCAATCTTTCGCCCTCAAATTTATAATTCCTAGTCTGGACATCGCCGATCCAATTTGGGAATAAGGCGCTCGCCACGTGATGGGTTACTTGGCCTTTGGCCTCGTCCACCTCGTAGGTCCCGTAGTAAGCGATGTATCCCTCGAACGCTCTTTTTATCTCCTCGGCGGTCCCTCTCAGCAGATTCCCCGACTGGAACGCTGGTCTTTCGCTGGCCGATATCTGACCTGAGAAGCTGCCATGTCCGTCGTACATCAACTGTCCCTGTGGTTCCTTGCCATAGGGGTAGCTGATCCCGCCGTCGGACCACTTGCCGTAACACTCCAGCAGCCGCCAGGTACCGGCAAATCTATCGCCAGCCAAGCTCGTGACTACTCCCGGGCCGGCGCCGGGTTATAGATATCCTTGGTGAGAACGTCCCGGGCCATGGGGGCCAGTTTCTCCAGGTCCCAGGTGCCCTCGGGCTCGTAGATGGATTTTTGGGGCCTGGGCTGGGACACCAGCGAGATGGTGTCGCCGTAAACCAAGAAGATCTGGCCGTTGATGTTCTCGGCGAAATCGGTGGCCAGATAACATACGAAGGGAGCGATGTGGTCGGGGTTCAGGTTGGCCAGGTCTTCCTCACCGGAGATGGGGGCCACGCCGCTGCGGGCCCGGATCTCGGCGGCGCTGCCGGGGATGTCGGCGATCATGCGGGTGCTGGCCCTGGGGGCGATGGAGTTGACGGTCACCCCGTAGCGGCCCATGTCCTTGGCCACCACCTTGGTGAACCCGGCGATGCCGGACTTGGCCGCGCCGTAGTTGGCCTGGCCCGAGTTGCCGATGAGGCCGGATTCGGAAGTGAAGGTGATGATGCGGCCGGAACGTTGCTGGCGCATCAGGATAGAGGCGTTCTTCACCACGGTGAAGGTGCCCTTCAGGTGAACGGCTATTACGTCGTCCCATTCCTCTTCGGCCATATTGAAGATCATGCGGTCCCGGAGGATGCCGGCGCAGGTGACGACGATATCCAACTTGCCGAAGCTGTCCACCGCGGTCTGGACGATCTTCTCGCCTCCGTCCATGGTGGTCACCGACTCCATGCAGGCAACGGCGTTGCCGCCGGCGGCCTTGATCTCCTCGACGACCTGGCCCGCCACCGATGTGTCGGCCCCGCTGCCGTCCACGTTCACGCCGGGGTCAACGACCACGACGCTGGCCCCCTCCGCGGCCATCTTCATGGCGATGCCGCGCCCGATGCCGCGGCCCGCGCCGGTGATGATTGCCACTTTGCCGTTCAACATTTCCGCCATTATCGCCTCCCTGGGCCCTGGGTTTGAATCTATTCTGGGCGGCCTTAACCGCACCTGTTTTCTGACTTATCAACCATGCTTGCCAACTCTGGGGGATGTGGCCGGTGGGTTAACGCCGGGGCAGGGCGACGGTCGCCGAACCGGGGGTGGTCTTCTCGCCTTTTTGGTTCTCGAGCCAGATCTCGCAGTCGACCAGATTGGCGCCCTGCTCCTGGTATTTGCGGGTGACCACGCCCTTGGCCGTGATCGGGGTCCCGGGGATATCCATGCCCCGGTACTGGCAGGCCAGGCGTTTCAGGTCGCCCTCGGGGCCCATCCACTTGGTCACCAGATGGCCGAGAAACGCGTTCTTCAGCGCGCCGTGAAGTATCACGTCATCCAACTCGTTATTCTTGGCGAAGTCCTTGTCGTAGTGGATCTGGTAGTAATCGCCGGAGGCTCCGGCATACATCACCAACTGTTGGGTGGTGGGGTTCTTCACCAGGTCCGGTAATTCCGTGCCCTCTTGTACGTCGTCCCAGTAGATCTGTTCGGCCATGCCTAGGCTCCCGTCGCCGATCTCGGCGGTCTAATATCGAGGTGCTCTAATATCGAATCGAGGTGCTGGTCTGGATGGCGGCAACCTGGTCGAACTGGTTGCGGTAGGTCACCACGATCGAGGTGATGATCATGAGGCCCATGCGCCCGGTGCGCTCCGTGATGTCGGCTATCTCGGAGACGGCCGTGATGCGGTCGCCGGCCCGGACCGGCTGAAAATATTCCCAATCGCTGCCGCCGTCCAGCAACCGGGTGAAGGGCAGGTCGAAGGGGTACGTAGGCCGGTCGACGCCCACGGAACGGAGGAATGTTGGCGGGGCGATCAGTCCGCCGTACCGGCCTTCCCGGGCCGCCATCTCATCGTTGAAGGCCGGGTTGTCGTCTTCGATGGCCTGGGCGAACTTGATGATGGCGCCTTTCTCCACGTCGATGGTGCGGGGCGCGCTCTTCTGGCCGATGGCCTGCTGGCGCATTTCCTCGGTCAAAAATGACGCGGGAGTAGTCACGAAATACCTCCTGTTCCGGTGCAGAGAAAGTCTACAAGTCACCCTCTGAGGTGTCAAGAAAAACCGGTGGCGGCGGCCTTTCTTCCGCTCTAGGCCGGATTGGACAGGCCTACCTCACGGCTATATAGTTTGGACGAACTTCCCCTTCACGCGGGCGTTCAGGCACGTCTTCCTGCCTGAGACAGAACCGCCAAGGTAGCCAGAGCAGACCATCGGAGTGCGGGCCATGGAGTACGGTTTCTACCTCCCCAACAGCGGGGCGTCCGTTGAACCCGGCGCGCTGGCCGGCATCGCGAAGCTGGGTGACCGGCTGGGCTTCTTCTGCATGGTGATGCCCGACCACATCCTGCAGCCCAATCGGGTGGACTCCACCTATCCTTACAGCCTGACCGGCGACATCCTGGAGGCCGGACAATCCGGGGACGGCGAGTGGCCGGAACAGATCACGACCCTGGCCTTCCTGGCCGGTATCACCCAGCGGATAAAACTGGTGACCAGCGTCATGATCATCCCCTACCGCAACCCCATACTCACCGCCAAGATGCTGGCCACCCTGGACATGCTCTCCAAGGGCCGGCTGATCCTGGGCGCGGGCGTCGGCTGGATGGAAGAGGAGTTCGAGCTCCTCGGCACTCCCCCCTTCGCCGAGCGCGGAGCGGTCACCGACGAGTACCTGCGGGCTTTCATCGAGCTCTGGACCAAGGACGACCCCCAGTTCGATGGCAAGTACGTGAGTTTCTCCGGGATCACCTTCCTGCCCAAGCCGGTCCAGAAGCCCTACCCGCCCATCTGGATCGGCGGACAGAGCAAACCAGCCATCAGGCGCGCGGCGCAGATCGGCAACGCCTGGCATCCCGTGGGGGCCATTCCGGCCGCTCCCCTGGAGCCTGAAGAACTGGCGGAGAACTTGGTCACCCTCCGTGAATTCGCCGAGCAGGCCGGAAGGGACCCGTCGGAGATTCAAGTCTCAGTTAAGGCGCCTCTCTAC
>JACZXN010000265.1 GCA_022571575.1 Chloroflexota bacterium
CTCCCGCACCCGCATCCAGCGGGAGGCCCAGGCCATGGGCCGGTTGGGCTCCCACCCTCACATAGTCACAGTCTTCGACCTGGGCGAGGAAGGTGACCAACCCTTCATGGTTACCGAGCTCATGGGCGGCGGCGACGTTGAGGGTCTGATCGAAGAGGCCCCCAACCACCTGCTTCCCCTGGAGCGAGCGGTCAAGATCGCCCAGGAGACCTGCCGGGGTCTGGAGTTCGCCCACAGCCGGGGCATCGTTCATAGGGACCTGAAGCCGGGCAACATTTGGCTGACGGCTGATGGGGTAGCCAAGATAGGCGACTTCGGCCTGGCCGTTTCGCTGGACCGGCCCCGTCTAACCCAAGAGGGAATGATGGTGGGCACGGTGTCCTACATGCCCCCGGAGCAGGCCATGGGCGGAGAGGTCACACCCAAGTCTGACCTGTACTCCCTGGGGGCCATGCTCTACGAGATGGTCACCGGGAGACCCCCATTCTTGGGTGATGACTCGGTGGCCATCATCGGCCAGCACATCAACACCCCGCCGGTGGCGCCCACCTGGCACAACGGGCGATGCCCCCGGCCCCTTGAAGCCCTGATCATGCGTCTCTTGGCCAAAGACCCGTCGGAACGGCCCGAGTCGGCAACCGACGTGCTCTCGGCTCTGGACGCAATCGACCTCGCCACCAGTGTGGAACAACCGGCAGTTGCCGTTGATGAGGCACACGCCCTCGATAGCCTGGCTGGCGGCGTCTTTGTTGGCCGCCAGCGAGAGATGGGGGAGTTAAAAGCCGCTTTGGAAGATTCCCTCTCCGGCCGGGGCCGGCTGGTGACATTGGTGGGCGAGCCGGGCATCGGCAAGACCCGGACGGCCCTGGAGTTGGCGACCTACGCCGGACTGCGCCAGGCCCAGGTGCTGTGGGGGCGTTGCTACGAGGGCGAGGGAGCGCCGCCCTACTGGCCTTGGGTGCAGGCCATCCGCTCCTACGTAAGAGACGTGGACCCGGAGCAGCTCCGCTCGGAGATGGGCGCCGGGGCCGCCGACATCGCCGAAGTGGTGTCCGATGTGAGGGAGCAACTGCCCGGCCTGCCGGCGCCGCCCCAATTGGAGCCGGAACAGGCAAGATTCAGGCTGTTCGATTCCATCACCGCGTTCTTGAAGAGCGCCGCCCGCCGCAAGCCCCTGGTGCTGGTGCTGGACGACCTGCACTGGGCCGACCACCCATCATTGCTGCTGTTGGAGTTTGTGGCGCGGGAGTTGGCCGGCGCGCGAGTGTTGATCGTCGGCACCTACCGGGATGTTGAACTTTCGCGTCAACACCCCCTTTCCCATACTCTGGGGGAGTTGAACCGGGAGAGACTATTCCAACGAGTCTTGCTGCGCGGGTTGGACCAAGAAGACGTGGGCCGGTTCATCGAATTAGTGTCCGGCGTGGATCCGCCATCTGGATTGGTCGAGGCGGTACACCGGCAGACCGAGGGCAACCCCTTGTTCGTCACCGAGGTGGTCCGGCTGCTGGTGCAGGAAGGGGAGTTGACCAAGGAAAAGGCAGACCAGCGGGATTCTTGGAGCGTCCGCATCCCCGAAGGCGTGCGCGAGGTTATCGGACGGCGTTTGGACCGGTTGTCGGAGCGGTGTAACGAGGCATTGACTATAGCATCGGTCATCGGCCGCGAGTTCACTTTAGATCAGGTTTCGCCCCTCATTGATGACATCTCCGGCGACCGGTTGCTGGAGGTGCTGGAGGAAGCCCTGTCGGCACGGGTGATCGAAGAGCTGCCCCGGACGGCGGGCAGGTACCAGTTCACCCACGCCCTGATCCAGGAGACCCTGGCCGAGGAGCTGTCCCTGACCAGGAGGGTGCGCCTCCACGCCCGAATCGCCGAGACCTTGGAAGACCTGTACGGAGACGACGCCGACGGCCACGCCGCCGAGTTGGCCCACCATTTTGCCCAGGCCGAGGCAATGGTGGGAACCGGGAAACTGGTGCATTACTCCTTGGTGGCCGGTGAGCGCGCCCTGTCAAACTACGCCTGGGAAGAGGCCCAAGCCCACTTCCAGCGTGGCCTGACGGCAAAAGGTTTACCGGTGGGCGATGACGTTCCCGCCAAAGATTCCGATGGGGCGGCGCTGCTGTTTGGTTTCGGACGTGCAATGGCGAGTGTTGCCGGAAGGAACGAGTTGCAGCAGGCGGTGGATAATGTGAGCCGGGCGTTTGATTATTACCATTCTTCGGGCGACACACAGAGGGCGGTGGAAGTCGCGGAGTATTCCCTGCCGGTTGTTTCCGGCAGCCGTACTTCCATGGCCACTTTATATGGTCGTGCTCTGGAACTGGTTGACCACGACTCGATCACGGCAGCCCGGTTTTTTTCGAGTCACGGCGCCGAGCTAGGCCGGGTGGAGGGCGATTACTTGGGCGCCCAGCAGGCTTTTGACCAGGCGCTGACCATCGCCCGAAGGGAACAGGACGAATCGTTGGAGGCGCGAATCCT
The DNA here is from genome assembly GCA_022571575.1 of Chloroflexota bacterium. Next base: position 2,488 of record JACZXN010000265.1, read on the forward strand.
GGCGGCATCGGGGAATGTGGATTTTTTCCACCTTCATTTCGATGAAAGCCTGGAGAAAGCACTCAAGGTCATCGAGGTAGCACAGGCGATCGATGACCCCCGCTTGGAGTTCAACGCCCGTCTGGACGCTGCTCGTGTGCTGAACGTCCAGGGCGATTCCGATGGCGCTCGGAAACAGAGTAGTGCCTGCCTGGAGTTGGCGGAGAAGCTTCGAGACTCCGTGCGGCTTGCTCTTGCGCACCGTATTAACGCAAGTCTATGCCGTCTGTTGGGGGAAACGTCCCGCGCACGTGCCTTCAGCGATCGTGGGTTGACGGCGGAGCCGCGGGGAGTCACCCTTCTGGGAGAACGGGTCCTGCTGGAGTTCGAGTTTGGAGAATGGGAGCAGGGCGAGTCTTATCTGGAGCGATTCGTGGAGACAATACCCGGCGGGGAGGCAGCGCCAGATGTACGGCTTGCCGGCCCGGCGGCCATCTTACCCTATATCGCCCGGATCACCGGGTCCTTTGACCACCTGGATATCGCGGTCGCCGCCGCTGAGAAGGTTCTAGGGTCGTCCAATGCTGAGCCCATCATCGCGGGTTTCGCAAGGATGGGGTTGGGGCTGGTTGCGGTGTTGCGGCGGAATATCACGCTTGCGGAGGCCCAATATACTCAGCTGGCATCAGCGGTCGAATGGATGGGGGCAGGGATAGGCGGGATGCTTGGTCAACGGCTCATGGGACTTCTGGCTCAGACCATGGGAAACCTGGACCAAGCAACCGTCCACTACGAAGCCTGCCTGGCCTTCTGCCGCAAGGCCGGCTACCGGCCCGAGCTGGCCTGGACCTGTTGCGACTACGCCGACGCCCTCAAAGAGAGGGATGGTGATGGAGACCGGGCCAAAGCAGTATCCCTGTTGGACGAGTCCCTAGCCATCTCCAGCGAGTTGGGCATGCGGCCATTGATGGAGCGGGTGCTGTCCCGGCGGGAGATACTGGGGGCGTAGGAAACCTACGTCAGGCTGATCCCCCGAACCCATATTCGGACCGACTGCTGCGCCCGGCTGGGTCCCGAATCAGCGGTTTATCAGAATCATCATGTGGTGCTCATCGTTGATGTCCCGGGAGCTCTGGACCCTGAACCCGGAGTCCTCGGCGATCTGACGCAACTCCTCG
>JACZXN010000266.1 GCA_022571575.1 Chloroflexota bacterium
CTGGCCTCCGTTGAATGATGAATGATCCCATCGCCCGCCAAACCCAGACCTAGCCGCATCAGAGGCATATGACCATTCGCATAGTCACCGATAGCTCGGCAGACCTGCCCGCGGACCTGGTCCAAAAACACGCCATCACGGTCCTGCCGTGTTACGTGGTGGTGGACGACCAGACCTTCAAGGACGGCGTGGAGATCCAGCCCGACGAATTCTACCGCCGCCTCCAGTCCAAGGGCCGGACCCCGACCACCGCGCAGCCAACGGTGGCCGACTTCCAAGAGGTCTACAGGCACTTGGTCGGCCGGGGCGATCAGGTGATATCGATCCATGTCTCCGCTAAATTGAGCGGCACGTTGAACTCGGCCGAGCAGGCCAAAGCTTCGCTGGAAGACGGCGCTCCGGTGGAGATAATCGATTCCCGGTTGGCCTCCATGCCTCTGGGACTGGTGGTGCTGGACGCCGCGATCATCGCGGCCGAAGGCGGAGACTACCTCCAGGCCGCGGCGAAGGTGCGCGAACGGCTGGGCCTGCACCACGGATTATTTGCCCTGGACACCCTGGAATACCTTCATAAGGGCGGCCGGATCGGCAAGGCCCGTGCGTTCATGGGCTCGGTCCTAAACGTGAAGCCCATATTGCGCCTCCAAGACGGTGAGGCCCACCCCGTGGAGCGGCCCCGGAACCGGGAGCGCGCCATGCGCCGCCTGGTGGAGCTGACCCAAGAACTGGCCCCAGTGCACCGGTTGGCCGTGATCTACAGCACCGACCCGGTGCGGATGGCGGAGCTGAAACAAGAGCTGACCGGACTGGTGCCCGCCGGTCAGATCATCGAAGCCCGGTTCGGGTCCACCCTGGGCACCTACATCGGACCCGACGCCCTGGGCGTGGCCGTTACGCAAGGGGCGGCTTAGGCTTGGACCGGCCCACTTTATGTCATTCCATGATTGACGGGTTGCCCGGGAACGAGAATGATTGAAGTGGGAATAATCGGGGCAAGAACGATCAAAGCGACTCTTTCACCCACTCGATACCAGGCAATCCAGCGTGTTAGGGTAACCGCCTGATGGCCTCGCAAAGACCCGCCGCGCCTTCCTGGGCCGACGCCTTCCAAAACATCCTCCAGCTTGAAGAGTCCCACGGCTTTGACAACAAGGCGGTGATGGGCGGGCTGGACAAGTTCGTTGTCCGCTGGGTTGAAGAAATGGCCGTCTTCTTGAAGGCCGCAGCGGCGGGTTTGGCCGCCGCAACCGGCGACGAAGCATTCCTGCTCAAGGAGTCGTACGGCTCCATGTCCACCAAGCTGCGGGCCCAATGGGTTGCCCAGTGGCGGGAAGCCCTGAACGCCTCACTCGACGCGGGAGGGGCAGCCAAGCCCGTCACAGCCCCGCCCACGAAGAAGACGGCCCCGAAGCAAACCGCAACTGAGAAGACGCCCGCGAAGAAGGCGTCTCCAGCCCGGAAGACCGGCCATGCCGGCCCGCCCGCCGAGGTCACGGTCGACGCCCCGGTGGACCGGCTTCGGGGCGTGGACACCAAGATGACCGCCCGCCTCAAGCGGTTGGACGTGGCGACCGTCCGCGACCTGCTCTACCTCTTTCCCCGCCGCCATGAGGACTATTCCACGGCGGTGAAGATCGCCGATCTCAGTCCGGGCGAGGAGTGCACGGTGGTGGCCACGGTCTGGGAAGCAAGGGAGGTGGCCAAGGGCCCCAGAGGAGGCCGCCGCGACACCGAGGCGGTGCTTGGCGACGACACGGGGAACCTGCGGGCGATCTGGTTCGGGCAGCGGTTCCTGGCGCGGACGCTGAAGCCGGGCAGCCGAATCGCCATCAGCGGCAAGGCCACGGTTTTCAGAGGGCAACTCGTCTTCGAGAACCCGGAGCACGAATTGCTGGACTCCACCGGACCGGGGGTTCACACCGGCCGTTTGGTCCCGGTCTACCCATTGACCGAGGGTATAACCCGCCGCAACATGCGGCGGCTGACCTGGCAGGCGGTGGGGAATTGGCTGGGGGGACTGGAGGAGGCGCTGCCGGACCAGATACTGGCCCGGACCAAGTTGATGCCCCTCTTGGACGCGGTCAGCCAGGCCCACTATCCCAAGGACATGGAGACCTGGGAACTGGCCCGCCGCCGCCTGGCCTTCGATGAGCTTTTCACCCTGCAATTGGCGGTATTGGCTCGGCGGCGGATGCAGCACGACAACGTGAAGGGCATCGAGATAACCGCCCCGGCCAACGTGATCGACGGGTTCCACCAAAAGCTGCCCTTCCCCCTGACCAACGCCCAGCGCCGCTGCATCCAGGAGATCGAAGCCGACCTGCGCCACGGCACCCCGCCCATGAGCCGGCTCCTGCAGGGAGAGGTGGGCAGCGGCAAGACCGTCGTCGCTCTGTCGGCCCTGCTGTCGGTGGCCGCCGCCGGTTATCAGGGCGCCATGATGGTGCCCACGGAGATCCTGGCCGAGCAGCACTTCCAGAGCATCGGCAACCTGCTCGGCGGGCTCCCCCGGCCGGTGCAGGAACCCCACCTGATCTCCGTCTACCTGGAGCACATGGACCGTCCGGTGTCCATCGGCCTGTTGACCGGCAGTTCCCGCGCCCCGGCCAAGCGTGAGTTGACCAAGATGGCCTCGGAGGGGACCCTGGACATACTGGTGGGTACTCAAGCCCTGATCCAGGACGGCGTTTCGATGCCCAAGCTGGCCCTGGCGGTGGCCGACGAGCAGCACCGGTTCGGCGTGATGCAGCGGTCCGCCCTTCAGGAACGGGGCCAGGAGAACCCGCACACGCTGATAATGTCGGCCACGCCCATACCCCGGACCCTGTCCCTCACCCTGTTCGGCGACCTGGACATCTCCACCATCGACGAGATGCCAGCCGGGCGTCAGAGGGTGGAAACCAAGTGGTTAGAGCCGGAACAGCGGGGAACGGCCTACGGCTTCATCCGAAAGCAGGTCGAAGCTGGGAGACAGGCCTTCGTGGTGTGTCCGCTGGTGGACGAGTCCGAGACCATCGAAGCCAAGGCCGCGACTGAAGAGTACCAACACCTTTCGCAAGAGGTGTTCCCCGATCTGTCGCTGGGACTGCTGCACGGCCGGATGCCGGCCAAGGACAAGGACAAGATCATGCGCCGGTTCCGGGACGGCGAGCTGGACATCCTGGTGTCCACTCCGGTGGTGGAGGTGGGTATCGACGTGGCCAACGCCACGGTGATGCTCATCGACGGGGCGGACCGGTTCGGGCTGGCCCAACTCCACCAGTTCCGGGGCCGGGTCGGCCGGGGAGAGCACAAGAGTTACTGCATGCTGCTCTCGGATACCACTTCGGAGACCGCCAGGGAGCGGCTGTCGGCCCTGGAACGGATCCACGACGGGTTCCAGCTTGCCGAGGTGGACCTGGAACTGCGGGGGCCCGGCGACTTCTTCGGCACCCGCCAGAGCGGCCTGCCCAGTCTGCGGATGGCCCACATCTCGGACCGCGAGTTGTTGGAGATGGCCAGGAACGAAGCGGCCAAGCTGATCGAGGAGGACCCGGGCTTAAAGGCGCCGGAGCACGCGGCCATCGCCGCCCAGGTAGCCCGGTTCGTCGACCAAGCCAGCGCCAACGTGGCCTGACCGGCTAGGCGCCTCCCG
>JACZXN010000267.1 GCA_022571575.1 Chloroflexota bacterium
CAGCCCCACCGGCTCCCGCAGGTTCTTGGGCAGGATGCGGATGGTCAGGTAGAAAGAGCGGGAGACGCCCTTGAGGATGTCCTTCAGGACCTGGCCGCGGCGGGCGGCGTCCACGCTGGGGAGTCCCGGGGTGGTCATCTGGGCCATGGCTAACCGGCCGGCGCGGTGGCCTCCCTGTCAGTCTCGGGCGAAGCGAAGTGGAGGGTTTCGGTGTTTTCCAATGCTTCCCGCACCATCTCGTCCACCGACAAGACCTCCTCCAGCCGCAGCACGGTTTCAAGGCTGGCCTTGGTCTCCGGATGCTTGGGGACGAAGAGCGTGCAACAGTCCTGGTCCGGCAGGATGGATGTGGTGAAAGTGCCGATGGACCGGGCCATGTTGACTATCTCTTCTTTATTGGTGCCGATCAACGGACGGAGTATGGGCATGCCGGCCGACTGGTCCACCACGGCGATGTTGTCCAGGGTTTGGGAGGCCACCTGCCCGCAGCTCTCGCCGGTGATGATGGCCTTGGCCCGGTGGCGTCTGGCCAGGGCCTCGGTGATCCGCACCATGAACCGCCGGTAGAGCACCACCCGGTAGGACGGAGGGGACGAGAGAATGATCTTCTTCTGTATCTCGGCCAGGGGCGCCAGGAAGAGGCTGGACTCATATTGGTGCCGCGTCAGGTGCTGCACCAGGTCTCCAGCCTTCTCGATGGAGGTGCGGTCCACCAGAGGATAGCTATGGAAGTGAACGAACATGGCCTGGCAGCCCCGTTTCATCATCTGCCACGCCGCCACCGGCGAGTCGATTCCCCCGGAGAGCATCACCGCCACCTTGCCGCTGACCCCCACCGGCAGGCCGCCGTGGGCCTTCACCTCTTCGAAATAGACCAAGAAGCTTTTGGGCTGGATATCGAGATAGATGCAGAGGTCCGGGTCCTTGAGTTTCACCTGGGCCCCGGTCAGGTCTTTGACGAAGGCCCCCAGGTCCCGGTTGACCTCCTCCGAATTCATGGGGAACCGCTTGTCGGCCCGGTTGGTGGTGATGCGGAAGGAGTTGAAGCTGCGGCCCTCCAGCAACTGGGGCATCCTGGCCTTCAGTCCGTCCAGGTCCCGGGGCATCTCGTAGGCTTTGTAGAACTTGGCGACGCCGAATACCTCTTTGATCCGGGACTTGACCTCGGGCCAGCACTCTTCGTCGGACAGGGCCAGGCCCACCATCAATTGGCCGTGCCAGATGCGCTCAACGCCGGCCCCCTTGGTGGCGGTGCGCAGGTTGTCGGTCAGTTTGCGCATGAACCAGGGGCGGTTCTTGCCCTTGAGGGCCAGCTCGTGGGTCTTGACGATGGCGTGGGATTTGAGGTCTTCCATACGGGCCTATTGTACCCGATGTTTCATGGCGAAATCCCCCAACCCCCATGACGAAAGGGGGATTCACCGGCCCTCGTTCCTCTCTTGTCACCGAGCGCCCAACAACAACCTCCCCCTCCGTAAAGGGGGACCACAGGGGGATTTCCGCACTTCGCCCAAGACCCGTTGGGACGGAGAACCCAAAACCATCTCCCAAAATCGCTAATTTGCCCAAGACATCTAATCCATCAAATGAACGATTCCGTTCCCGGTCCGGACCTGGGGGCGTTGGACTGGACCAGGGTTTGGGCCACTCCGAAGCCTTCGGCTCCGAATCGGATGTCTAGAGAACCGCCTGGGGGAAAGAATGACCACTCTGATGCAAAATACTCCGGTTAAAGCCGTGCTAAATGCGCGGTCTCTCCTCTGGCTGATTTCCGTCGCCGTTCTGGCGACGCTGCTTGCCCTGCTGACCATGGCTATCTCGGATAATCCGACCCCGTCTCAGGACATAAGAGTCATGGACTGGATCGTCGGTTGGGACCTGCGGGGCCTGACAACCTTCTTCGATGGGGTATCGGCGGCCACCAGCGCAGAGGCCGGTATCGCCTATGGCTCGATGGGGGTGATCTTTCTACTGCTGCTGGGAAAAACCCGGCCGGCAATAGTGTTTACCGGTGTTGGCGTGACCATCGCGGTGGTGGCTATCCTGGGTGACTTCACCCTGGGCGAACTCGTAGACCGTGGCCGGCCGCTGGCCGCATCGGACAAAACCTCTCCCGCCTTCCCCAGCGGCCACGTCTTTGGCAGCACGGTGTTCTTTGGCTTCATGGGGTTCCTGGCGGCGTACTATCAGATGAAGCGGAAGCTTCTGTTGCCGCTGCTGGCGGTTTTCGCGATTATCATCCTGTTGGTCGGGCCAGCGCGGATCCATGTTCAGGCCCACTTTCCCAGCGATGTAGCCGCCGGCTACCTGTTGGCGGCCCTCTGGCTCCTGGTGATAATTCCCATCTTTATATACCTCCGGGGTACGAGATGGATGTCCGCCTGGAAGAACCGGGAAAACCCCGCGGTGGTGGCCTGTGAAAGTTGCATGGTGGCAAGTTCCATCGCCAGCGTGGTGGTATTGGACCCGGAGGAGGGGACCGCGACCAAGGTTTACGTGCCTCCGCCGGTGGTCAGGATCCTCTATTGGATGGCGTTTCAAGCCAAATTTCCATACGAGACCAACACGGCAGCTCTCGAAGCGGGGAAATACCGCCGCCAGATCGCCAGCCTGTTGACCATCCACCGGTTCGGAAAGGACCTGGTGGCCCCGGTGACCACGATAGACTGCACCCACGGCAATTGCAGCTTCGTAACCGAGTTTATCCCCGGCGAACTGGCCAAGAATGACGAGCCGGCCCGGAGATTCCTGGGAGAGGTGTCCGAGGTCTTCGCCGAGGCCGGCCTGTCCGTCTGGCAGGTTAATCCGCGCAATCCCCACGCCCACACCAACCTGATACTCACCGCCGAGGGAGACTACACGATCATCGATCTAGAGTCGGCGGTGATCAGCCTGTTTCCGGCGCCGGGACAATTTCGGTCCTCGCTGAAGAGCGGAAATCTTCCGATCTTCGACGATATCGACTTCCCGAGACTGAGGAACTACGTCGTCGCCAACGAAGCAGCCCTCATAACCACCATCGGGAATGATGGGGTGGCAGCCCTCAAACACGCCACCGACCACGCCGAGGAAGCGATCAACACCTGGAAGGCCGCTGAGCCCCGGATCATTGGGCATCTCATCGCCGGGACCTACAATCTGTTGAATCTCAAGGCGCGCTTCCAGCACTTTATGGGCGCGTTGGCCGGCGCCGACGCCGCGGCGCAGCTATTCTTGAAAAACGGGATAGACCGGTGGGAGAAAGAGGGGAGGATCACCCCTTCCGACGCGGTTGGGCTGCGGACCCGCCTGTCTTCCAGTGACGCCAGATATGCTACCCGCCACCTGGGTGTCCACCTGGTGATGAGCGTGGCCATCATCCTTCCCATCCCCGGCATGCGGAGCCTGGCGCGCTTCTTGTGGACCTTGATCTTCTGGACCAAGACCCGGTCCAGGCGTTTCTTGCCTGGACCCGTGGCGGATGCCGGCCGAGTTCCCAACATCCACACTCCCATGGTCATGGGAATCGCCCTGGTTCCCGGATTTGGAGGCTTGGCCTACCTGGCGTCCGCCCCTCTGCGGAGCAGGCTTTTGGCCCGCCTGATGTTGGACCAAGCAGCTTGGAAGATGCCCTTCAACC
>JACZXN010000268.1 GCA_022571575.1 Chloroflexota bacterium
AGGCGCGCAATCCCTTCCCCCGGGCCGGGGGAAGGTTAGGATGGGGGCAAACGCGCATCAAGAACCTTGTTCCCCGCGAAAGACAGGCGCCCAGCAGTCGTCACCCGGTGTAGCGGGGCATCACCTCATTGGTGAAAAGCTCGATGGAGCGCATGGCCTGCTCATGGGTCAGGTCACCCCACTGGAAGGAACAGACGAAGTAGTTGGCCCCGGTGGCCACGTATTCGTCCAGATATTCGCGGATGGTCTCCGGCGAACCGGCCACCGACCCGAACCCGGCGCCCGAGACTCCGTCGGCCAGGCTGCCCCGAAGGCTCTTCCGCCGCTCCTGGCGCTCCATCTCTTCCAGGGAGGCGTCCAGGTCCCGGCGCTCCTCTCTGGGCAGTTCCCGGGGCGGGGCCGCGGCCGGGCGCGGGTTCATCTTATCGCCGGCGAACTGGGTCAGACCCCGCCTTTCAGCCTCCAACCGCCGGGGCGTCCCCAGGTTCCAGCGGTAATGCTCCCAGGCCGGCTCGGCCTGCTTCATCGCCTCTTCATCGGTGTCGGCCAGCAGCAGATGAACGACCAGTCCGATCTTGGGCTCCGTCCCCTGGGCGGTCAGCGCGCCCACGCCCTGGTGCTTCTCCCATTCCTCGTGGTAGCGCTTGACATTGGCTTCGAAGCTATCCAGGCCGCCGACGATGATGGTGTTCATGCCGTCCATCGCCGCCGTCTCCACATTGCGCATGTACCAGAAGGGCGGATAGGGCGTCTGCAGGGGCCGCAGGCGCATGGGAAGCTCGTCAAAGTTGTAGAACTCTCCGTGGTGGGTCAGTTCGTCGTGGCTCAAGCCGTTCTGGACGGCGCTCAAGGTCTCGCGGTAGCGGGCGTAATTGGCTTCCACGTCCGAGTCCTGGCCCCAGAAATAGGCTTCGAACACGCCGCCCCGTCCCACGCCGATCTCCATGCGGCCGCCACTGAGGTGGTCCAACATGCTGAATTCTTCGATGAGCCGGATGGGGTGATGCAGGGGCAGGACGCAGACCCCGGGCCCGAAGCGGATGTTGGTGGTGCGCTGGGACACCGCCGCCAGGAACACGTTCTGCGACGGGGCCAAACTGTGCACCGCCGGGGTGTGGTGCTCGGCCAGATGGTAGGCGTAGTAGCCAGCCTTATCCAATGCTTCCAACTGCTCCAGGCGCAGCTTGTAGACCTCCTGAAGTCCCATGCCCGGTACCGGTTCGATGTGGTCGAACACGCCAAATTGAAGGGCCATCTGCCAAGTCTCCCTGTCCGTGGAATCTTTTAGCCGGGGCTGTCGGGCAAGTATACCCGCCGGAATTTTACTATTTTCGTCAAGCCGCCCCGGCAAAGCGCGCCGTGAAACCGGATTCGTGTCACCGGTTTTATTTCACCGGCTTTGGGTCACGTGATCCGTGGGCCGGCGGCGGTTGGCGCGCCCCGGGCCTGACGCCATCCGCCGGCCAGGAACACCAATGCGGCCAGCAGGCCAAGGGACGAGCCAACCAGGAAAACATCCTTGAACGCCTTGATGAAGGCCGCTCCTTCGGCATCCGCGCCCGCCGCCAACCCAGCCAGATGGTGATCGCCGCGCCAGGCGAAGATTCCACCGATCACCGCCACGGACAGAACCCTTCCGCAGGACTGAGACAGGGAGAGGGCCGCCCCGGCCGTGCCCAGCCTCTCGGGAGGCACGCTGCCCAACATCAACGAATAGGCGGCGGCCTGGAACAACCCCAACCCCAAGCCAACTATCCCAATGCGCAGTGCCACCTCTCCCAGGCTGGATCCGGTGTCCAGGAAGCCCAGGTAGAGCAGTCCGGCAGCCATCGCCACCAGGCCGCCGAATCCCACCCACAGGTTGCCGAATCTGTCGCAAAGCCAGCCCCCGGCCCCGGAAGATACGGTGTTCATGAGAGCCATGGCCGCCAGCATCAGCCCCAAGGCAAGCGCCCCCCTTCCCAGACTGCCGGCCACGTAGAATGGAAAGATGAACCAGATAACGAAAACGCCCAAGTTGGCCAGGAACATGCTCAAACTGGAGACCATAAAGCCCTGCATCCGGAGCAGATAGCCGGGCAACACCGGCCACTGGGCCGTCCGCTCGACCCGCCAGAATGCGCCCAGTAATAGGGGCGCCAAGGGCAACAAGACGAGGACCACCGGGGAGGTCCATCCAAGGGACCGCCCCAATCTCAGGCCGATTATCAAGCACAGAAGTCCGCCTACCAGCAAGGCCGCCCCCGCGACATCAAACGCCGGACCTTGACTGGGACCGCTCCGGCGGCGCTCCAAGAACCAGACCCCCAGAACGATGGCGGCCACCGCGAAGGGCGTCCGGCTCAGGAATATCCACTCCCAACCGAGCCATCCGACCAACAATCCCGCGCCGATCGTGCCCGTCAGCATCCCCAGGGCCTGGCTGCCCACGGCGAAACCCATGCTCAGGCCGCGCCGGTGACCGGGGAACACACCGGCGGCGATGGCCGGCGACACCGCGAACAGGCACCCGGTGCCCACCGCCTGCAGCACCCGGAACCCCACCACCGTTTCCAAGTTGGGGGAGAAGGCGATGAAGAACATGGCCGCCAGATAAGTGGTTGCGCCAAAGATGTACACCGGCCTCAGGCCAAACCGGTCGGCGAAACTGCCGGCCCCCATGACCATCGCCGCCTGGGTGGCGATGAAGGCGACAATCACCCACTGGATGCTCTGTAAGTCGGCATCCAGGTCCTCGGTCATCGCCGGCAGGGCCACGTTCACCGAGGTGTCCAGAGCGGCTAGGAACATGCCCAAGCTCGCGGCGATGGCCACCAGGACTCTGCCCCATGGCCTGCCGCCGGTTTCAAAGGCCATATTCAAGGCGCGTTCCGGTGTTTCATCCGGGGGGTTGTTCCGGGGCAAGCTCATAAGTAACGAATTCTACCCCTTACAGTTGGAAAGTCGATACGCTTCTTGTTGAATGAAGATACACTGCTTGGCCGCTTCTGATTGCAATGGCCTGCCGCTTGTGTTAAAAATCCGGGGAAGCATCAGCCTGGAAACGGGCTGAGCGGCATACCCCTTTCCCGCCATCCAGAACCTGCTCAAAAACAGACTCATAACGTACCGGAGGCCGCCAAGTGGTAGAAGATTCCGGAAGATTCGATGCCCTGCTCCAAGAGGACCGGACTTTTCCTCCCCCCGAGGCGTTCACGGCACAGGCCAACATCTCCGATCCCAACGTTTACGAAGAAGCCAAACGCGACCCGGAAGCCTTCTGGGCCAAGTTCGCCGAGGAACTGGACTGGTTCAAGAAGTGGGACACGGTTCTAGAGTGGGACCCGCCCCATGCCAAGTGGTTCATCGGCGGCAAGCTCAACGTTTCCTACAATTGCCTGGACCGCCATCTCAGCACCAGCCGCCGCAACAAGGCGGCCATCGTGTGGGAGGGCGAACCGGGAGACCGCCGGGTCTACACCTATTGGGACCTCTACCGCGAGGTCTGCCAGTTCGCCAACGGCCTGAAAAGCCTGGGCGTCAAGAAGGGCGACCGGGTGACCATCTACCTGCCCATGGTCCCCGAGCTCCCCATCGCCATGCTGGCCTGCGCCCGCATCGGGGCCCCCCACAGCGTTG
>JACZXN010000269.1 GCA_022571575.1 Chloroflexota bacterium
GAGAGGCCCCGTTCCCGGAAAGCCTCTTGAAACAGGCCCTCTTCGCCGCCCAGTCCCAGGTGCAGAAACCCCACCAACTGACGCGCGGCGTCGAAATCGGGAGCTTTGGCGGTGGCCAGGCTGAGCAGTATCGCCCAGTCCCGCAGGAACAGGTAGTCCTGGTCGAAATAGATGTCGAAGGTCTTCCGGTCCAGGGAGCCGTCGGCCATCCCGGTGACGAATGGGTGGGTGACCACCCTCTCCCAGATGGGCCCAACCCCGGCCCGGAGTTCGTCGCTTAAACCCAATGCCCTTGCGTCCTCAATACCGGCGGCGCCCCGGTTCCATGGGCGCGCCGCCGAAAATTTAGCCGGGAAAATCAGGCGGAATAATTACTCGTCGCCCGGCCCCTCCGGTGGGAATTCCGGCGGCGTGAAGTCCGGGGTGAGTCTAACCGACTCCGCCTGGTCGGATGGGTCCGGGGCCGGCCCTTCGCCCATGAAGCCGACGGGGATGGCCGGCAGTGTCTCCAGGTGGAGCCCGGTCCTCATGCCCAGTTCCAGGGATAGTCTCGCCACGGCGTCGTTGTCGTCGGCCTCCACCATCATGACGAAGTCATATTGCCCCAAGACGGCGTACTGGCCCAGTATCTCCGCCCCGGGAACGCTCAGGTCCCTGGTGCGGTCCGCGATGAGGTTCGGGTTGGCGTGGAGCATCCGCTGGCCATCGTGGGTCAACGACCCCAATAGAAAATAGAGCGACATCGGCTATCCCCCAATAACCAGTCTGACAGGTCCGGGCCCGCGGGGCAGGCCGCATAAGCTGGGGGAATTATAGCACCGGATATAACCTGCTCCGGCCCTATCTGGCGCCCTCCACGAAGCTGTTGTCGTAGGCGGCGGTGGCGTCGGTGGCCGAGGACAGCCGGCCCGATTCCACCATCCACTGGGCGAAATTCACCCAGCGGTCCTGCTCCTGCCAGCCGAAAACACCGTTGTCCGTCACCCACAATGGGGCCAGCAACTTAACACCGGGGATCTCGATGTCCAGGTCTGTCTCTGGTTTCACCGACTTCAAGAGGGCCACGGCGTCCAGAGGATCGGCGATGGCGTCCTGGTAGCCCCGAGTTACGGCGCGAACAAACTTCTGGACGACTTCCGAGTCGTTGGCGATCTTATCCTCGCTGGCCACGATCACCAATTCGTAGAAATCGGGGACGCCGTTCTCCTCCATGCGCATGATGTTCAGTTCGAAGCCCAGGTTGGTGGCCGAGATCGACTCGTGGACCCAGTAGGCCCCCACGATGGCGTCCACTTTCTTGCTGATCAGGGCTGGAATCAGGTCGAAGCCGACGTTCACCATTTCAATGTCGTCGAGGGTCAGGCCCTGGTAACGCAGCATGGTGTCGATCAGCGCCTCGTCCGAGGGCAGCCCCGGCGCGCCCACCTTCTTGCCCTTGAGGTCCCTGGGCTCGACTATCCCGGATTCCTTCAGGGCCATCACCGAGTTGAGCGGATGCTGCACCAGGGCCATGATGGACACGGCCTTGATGCCCTTTTCACGGGCGAGGAGCAGTTCAGGCTGGTAGCTGATGCCGAAATCGTCCCGGCCGGCGGCCACGGTCTGCAGCACGGTGGATGGGTCGCCGGGGACGTAGATTTTCACCTCCAGTCCCTGCTCGGCGAAGTAACCCCGCTCTTGGGCTATGAAGAGACCGGAGTGGTTGGCCCAGGGGAACCAGTCCAGGGCGATGGAGACCTTGGTCAGTTCTACAGGTTGAGGCGTCGAGTCCCCTCCGCAGGCGGCCAAGATGGAGAGGCCGAACAGCAGCGAGAGCAACATGACCGCCGGTTTTTTGAGCAATTTCATATCGAGGATCTCCTTGTTTTGAATCCCGTGGTTTAAAGTTGGCGCATCGAGTTGGCCCGTTTCTCATTGAAATGCCAGGGCATCATCATTCGTTCGGCAATCACCGCCAGCACGAACAGGCTGATGCCCATGACCGATAGAACGAATATCGCGGCGAAAACCCTGGCCGTGAGGAACAGGGGCTGCGAATAGGTGATCAGGTACCCCAGTCCTTCGCTGGCCCCGACCCATTCGCCGATAACGGCGGCGATCACGCTCACGGAGACGCCGATCTTGATGCCCGAGAACATGAAGGGCAGCGCCGTGGGGATCTGCAGCTTGGTGAACACCTGCCACCGGGAAGCCCCCAAAGTCCGGAGCATGTTGACCATGTCCGGGTCGGTGGCTTTCAGACCGTCCACCGTGTTCACGGCGATGGGATAGAAGCAGATCAGGGCCACGATGATTATCTTGGGCGTGAGTCCATAGCCAACCCAGATCAACAGCAGTGGCGCGATGGCGATGATGGGCACCGTCTGGGAGGCGATGACGATGGGATAGACCGAGCGTTCCAATACCCGGGAATAGGCTATCCCCCCGGCCAAGATCAGCCCCGCGGCCAGTGCGGCCAGGAACCCAAACACGATCTCTTGCAAGGTGACCAGGGTGTGCGTCCACAGCAGGTCGCTGCTGGAGACCAACTCCACGGCGATCTCAGAGGGCGCCGGCAGTTGCCACTTGGGAACATCGGCCCACTGGACCCACAACTCCCATCCGGCCACCAGCCCGATCAGTATGGAGACGGGCAGGAACCATGTGGCCAAGCCGCGGATCTTCTTTAGGATATCCATCCGGTTCAGCCGGCCTTGGCGCTGGATTGAATCGATTCGATCTGCGACCGGAGCGGCTCCATCAGACGGGCCTTGAGGGCGCTGAATTCGGGACTGGTCACCATGTCGTAATGACGCGGCCGGGGCAACGCCACCTCCAGGACCAAGGTGACCCGGCCCGGTCTTGCCGTGAGCAGGTACACCCGGTCGGATAGGAGCAACGCTTCGTCAATGTCGTGGGTGATCAAGAGGATGGTCTTATTCAGCGACTCCCACAACTGGAGAAGCCATTCCTGCATCTGGACCCGGGTCAGGGCGTCCAACGCGCCGAAGGGCTCGTCCAACAACACAACGTCCTGGTCCAGCAGCATGGTCCTGAGAAAAGCGGCCCGCTGCCGCATGCCGCCGGAAAGCGCGAAGGGATATAGGTGCTCGAAACCCTTGAGGCCGAACGTCTCGGTGAACTCCATGGCCTGTTCCCGGGCCTGCCGCCGTGGCACTCCCCGCAATTCCAGCCCCAAAATCGTGTTGTCCAAGACCGACCGCCAGGGCAGCAGCAGGTCCTTCTGCTGCATGTAGCCGGTCCGTCCCAGCCGACCGCCAATGGTCTCGGAGAGTTCGACAACGCCCGAGTCCGGCTGGTCCAATCCGGCGATGATGTTGAGCAGGGTGCTCTTGCCGCAGCCGCTGGGGCCGATGATGCTGACGAACTCGCCTTCATTCACCGTCAGATCCACCCCGGCCAGCACTTCCTGCCGCCTGCCGTCGATGATGTAGGACTTATGGACCGACTCGATCCTTATTTTGGGCCGGACTGCTGCGTCCGTTGACATCTGGAATCCACCTATTGGAATCTACCGGCTGAAATCCACCGGCGAATAATCGTTTCAACCGGGCAAAAAAATAGCCGCCAATGGATGAGTCTTGACGGCCTAACAAAAAGT
>JACZXN010000270.1 GCA_022571575.1 Chloroflexota bacterium
GCCGGCATCGTGCTGGAGGCTGGTGACCGGGTGACCGGCGTCGCCAAGGGGGACCGGGTCTTTGGCCTGCTGGGCGGAGGCGGCTATGCCAGCCGCGTGGTGACCCATCACCGCATGGCCGTCCTCATTCCGGACGGTTGGGATTTCGTACAGGCCGCCGCCGTTCCCGAGGTGTTTCTCACCGCCTACGACGCCCTGTTCAACCGTGGAGGATTGAAGATGGGAGAACGGGTGCTGATCCACGCCGCGGGAAGCGGAGTGGGAACCGCGGCGGTGCAATTGGCCCACCATGCGGGCGCGTTCGTGTTCGGCACCGCCGGCTCGGCGGAGAAATTGGCCGGGGCGGCCAAGTTGGGCCTGGACGTGGGCATCAACTACCACCAGCAGGACTTCGCCGCGGTGGTCAAAGAACATACTGGAGGCGCCGGCGTCGACGTTCTGCTGGATGTCGTCGGCGGGCCCTACTGGGACCAGAACATAGCCTCCATGGCCATCTTGGGCCGGCTGGTCGAGGTCGGCCTGATGGGCGGCGGCCGGGTTGAGGTTGACCTGAGCCAATTGTTGTTCAAGCGCCTGCAGGTGTGGGGAACGGTTTTGAGGAGCCGCCCCATCGAGGAGAAGCTGGCCCTGAACGCCCAGTTCAAACGCCACGTGCTGCCCCACCTGGTCTCCGGCAGCATGAAGCCCGTGGTGGACCGGTCCTTCCCGCTGGAAGAGGTCGCGGAGGCGCACCGGTACATGGAGAGCAACGCCAATTTCGGCAAGATCGTGTTGACCGTGGACTAGCCGCCCCGGCTGAGAGAGGTGGGCCGACCTCAAGACCAACATCGAGGCATGATGATTCCGGCTAGCCGATGGGGGGCGATAGTTTGAAACTCGAGGGAAAGGTTGCACTGGTGACGGGCACCAGCCCAAACATCATGGGCGGCATCGCGGAGGGCCTGGCCGAAGAGGGCGCCGACCTGGTCTGCGTGGACATCCGGGCCGACTATGCCGAACAGTGCGCCCAGGCCGTGATCAACCTGGGAAGGCGCGCCATCGGCATCGCCTGCGACGTGACCGACGAGGCCCAGGTGACGGCCGCCGTGGAACAGGCCAAGGACGCCTTCGGCGGAGTGGATATCCTGGTCAACGGCGCCACGGTGTTCAACACCAAGGGCGTCCTGGATATGCCGGTGGACGAATGGCGGCGCCAGACCGACGTGCTGTTAACCGGCGCTTTCCTGTTCACCAAGCACACCGCCAAGCAGATGATCGCCCTGGGACGCCGGGGCAATATGATCAACATCATCTCCACGGCGGGCCATCAGGGTGAGCCGGGCAACATCGGCTACGGCACCGCCAAGGGAGGCCTGCTGAATTTCACCCGCTCCGTCGCCATGGAACTGGCCCGGTACGGGATCCGGGTCAATAGCGTCACCCCCACCGCCACCGATAGGACCGAGGCCGCCGAGCGTGCGCGGCGCTGGGGCGTCGAATGGCCCACCCCCAGAATGGGACAACGGGCCAGGGGGCTGCTCGCCGACGCCAGCACCGGGTCCCCCTTGCAGAAACTGCCCAGCCCCAGCCACTACGCCAAGGCGGCGGCGTTCTTGGCCTCGGATGAAGCCGAGATGATCACCGGGTTGGACCTGCGGGTCGACGCCGGGGCCATCTCCAAATACTGGATCTGGGACCCCGGCAAGGAGGCGTCCCAGGGCTGATTCCCGGTAGGGGCCACCGGGTATAATGCCATCGCAATATCCGAAACCCAGGAATCGAACCTCAAGAGGTGAGAAAATGGCGGAGATATTCGGAGCAGGGGTAACCCACTACCCGGCGTTGATCGCCCCCGACGAAGACCTGGCGTTTCCCATCCACCGGACGTTGAAAAACGATGAGCGTCTCCCAGAGAAGCTCAAAGACCCCATGAACTGGCCCGAGGACATGCGGCTGGAGTTCGGGGACGACCAGGGGTACGCCGCGGCCCAGCGGCACCGGGAACGCCTGGTGGCCGGGTTCCGCAGGGTTAGGCAAGAGATAAATGCCTTCAACCCCGACTTCATGATCATCTTCGGCGACGACCAGTACGAGAACTTCCGGGAGGACATAATCACGCCTTTTTGTGTGCTGGCCTATGAGGAGCATAACTCCTCTCCATTCACCAGGGCCGACGGATCGGCGAGGCGCAACGTTTGGGACGAACCGGCGGACAAGGTTTTCCACTATAAAGGACATCCAGAGGGGGCCCGCCTGTTGACCTCCGGGCTGATCAACGAAGGGGTGGACATGGCCTACGCCTACCGGCCCCTGCACGAGCCCGGTCTGGCCCACGCGTTCATCAACACCCTGCTGTTCTTGGACTACGACCGGGAGGGCTTTGACATCCCGGTGGTGCCATTCGCCGTCAATTGTTACGGCCGGGGCATCATCAGCCAACGGGGCGGCACGATGCCCGTTAAGGTCGACGGAGTACCCCTGGAGCCAGACCCTCCGGGCCCCACCGCCAAACGGTGCATGCAGGTGGGAGCGGCCCTGGCCCGGGTGCTCAAGGAGAGCCCCTACCGGGTGGCTCTGGTGGCCTCTTCAAGCTGGTCCCACGCCTTCCTGACCGCCAAGAACAATTATCTGTGGCCCGACACCCCGTCCGACCTGGAGATGCTGGCCGATCTGAAACGGGGCGACTATGCCGCCTGGAGCAAGCGCACCACCGCCCAATTGGAGGACGCAGGCCAGCACGAACTGCTCAACTGGGCCTGCTTGTTAGGGGCCATGGAGGAGTTGAATGGCAAGCCCGATTTCGTCGATTTCGTGGAGACGAACGTGCTCACCTCTAATAAGTGCTTCGCCACCTTCAAGATTTAGCAACCAGTGCCTGAAAGGCCGTTGCCAACACCAGGCCTCGCGGGTAGGATGGATGGCAGCCAATGACATTAGGACCCCTGACACATCCCAGAAATCGAATCGATTTCGATCCACTTTAGATCAGCGTAGAGGTGTGAGATGCCGTTAGACCCACAGGTTATTCAAGTCATGGAGAGCGTGGCCGCCCTGGGGCTGCCGGCAGCCCATACCGTCAGCCCGGCGGAGGCCAGGGCCAACGCCAAGAAGCGCCCGCGCGCTCCCGGCCCCGAAGTGGCCAAGGTGGAAGACCGGACCATCCCCGGCCCCGATGGGGATGTGCCGGTGCGCATCTATACCCCAGAGGGCGACGGCCCCTTCCCCATCCTGGCCTGGTACCACGGCGGAGGCTGGGTCGTCGGCGACCTGGAATCGGCCGATGCCTCGGCCCGAAGCCTGTGCGTGGGCGGAGGGTGCGTGGTCGTCTCCGTGGACTACCGCCTGGCCCCGGAGACCAAGTTCCCCGGCCCCGCCGAAGACTGCTGGGCCGCCACCACCTGGGCGGTCGAGAACGCCTCGAGCATCAACGGAGACGCGTCCCGGCTGGCCGTTGGCGGCGACAGTTCCGGCGGCAACCTGGCGGCGGCCATGTGTCTGATGGCGGCGGACCGGGGCGGCCCCGCGATCGCCCTGCAGGTTCTGGTGTACCCCGTAACCGACGTTGACTTCAGCACCGTGTCCTACGGCGAGAACGCCGAGGGCTACTCCCTGACCAAGG
>JACZXN010000271.1 GCA_022571575.1 Chloroflexota bacterium
CGTCGCCAGGCAGTTGAGCATGGCCAGCTTGGCCGACTCGTAGGCCTGCTCCTCGGTGACGTCACGGCCCACCTTTCCGGGGTTCAGCACCGACCCGTCGGGCTTGCCGGCGATGTGGCCCGCCACGAACAACAGGTTTCCGGTCCGCACCGTCGGGACGTAGTTGGCCACCGGGGTGCCCACGGGCCCCAGTTCCAAACCCATCTCCTTCAGCTTTTGTTCCACTCCCATAAAACACCTCTGGCGCCTCTGCCAATCGCCGTTAAGCCGTATTTTCAGGGGATTATACTCGATGCCCCCGCAGTTCCGGCTGGATTTTGCTCATATGCGAAGATTAAATATTAATAAAGCCATTTTATCAATTGACATGGGTAGGCCGTGGGCGCAGAATGAGTCCTTCTGATGATAAGAACCAAGAATAAAGGCGCGTTTGGCCTGTCGAGCCCGATTCACTACGCCTGGATCGTCATCGTCATCGCGGCCTTCATGCATATGGCCGGCGGTTCCATCCGGCAGGCCTTCGGGGTGCTCATAGTCCCCCTGCAGGAGGACATGGGCTGGAGCCCGGCCACCGTCACCCTGGCCTACGCCATGGCCAGCATGACCGGAGCTTTGTTGGCCCCCCTCAGCGGCTACTGCACCGACCGCTACGGCGCACGCAAAGTCATCATGGTCGGCGTCGTCACCTTCGCCGCCGGGGCCCTGCTGACCGGGGTGATCTCCCAGGTCTGGCACCTCTGGATCTCCTACGGCCTGTTTTTGGGCGTGGCCAGCGCCTGTTTCAACGTCCCCATCCTCACCACTGCCTCCTACTGGTTCCGCACCCATCTGGGCTACGGAGTAGGGTTGCTCCAGGCGTCCCACGGCCTTGGACCCGCCGTGATGGCAATCGTGGTCAGCTTGCTGATCACCGGGGCCTCTTGGAAAATCGCTTTTTGGTCCGTCGGCATCATCGGCGGGATCGCCATGCTGCTGCTGATGGCTTTCTTCCGCAACCGGCCTTCAGACATCGGAATAAGGCCATTCGGCGCACCCGCATCGGAGGGCCCGATGGCGGAACGGGACCCGGTGCTCGAACGGCTGCGGGTCAAGGCGTTCCGCGCCAGCATGCAGTCGACAAACACCTTCTGGAAGTTGGTCACCATCCATTTCCTGGGCTGTGTGGGCCACTCCATAGTGATCATCTACATCATCCCCATCGCCGTATTGGCCGGCATGGAACAGGTGGCCGCCGCCGGAGTGCTGAGCACCCTGGCCCTGGTCAGCGTGACCACCAGGTTCCTGGCGCCCGTGATCTCCGATTACATCGGCGCCAGGGGCACCATGGCCACGGCCTTCGTGTGGCAGGGTCTGCCGGTGCTGATGCTCTTCTGGGCCCACGAGCCCTGGCAGTTCTACATGTTCGCGGTGGTCTTCGGCATCGGATACGGCGGAGAAGGTTCAGCCTTCCCGGTCATCAACCGACAATACTTCGGCCGCGGTCCCATGGGCTCGTCCTTCGGCTGGCAGGCGTTCGGAGCGGGCTCGGGCATGGCCTTGGGCGCCTGGATGGGCGGGGCCCTCTTCTGGCTATTCGACTCTTACGCCGTGACCATCATCGTTTCCACCCTCACCAGTGTCGCGGGGGCATTTGTCATCATGTCCATGGAACCGACCAACCGCATACTGATCCCCGATTGGGAAGACGCCATCCCCGGAGTGCCGGCCGCAGCCGACGACTAGTCCTCTAAGACAACCGCCTCCCCCCTAGAGACGTCTCGACAATTGATGACCCCATCGGGACCTGCGCTCCCCGACCGGCAACCGGTCCATCCGCCGGGAACTCCCGGATGACCGTTGATCTTGTGTTTTCCAGACACCACCCTACGGACGAGAAACGGGCGTGCACTGACTGAACAGAGGCTGGATCAGGAGTTTGCTTGGCAGGACGCGTATTCATCAACCGGTACATCTGGCGGGCACGGACAGTTTTCTATGGTTGGAAACTGGTCGGTCTCACCTTGCTGGTCACGGCGTTGGCTTCAGGTCCGGTCTGGAGTGGGGTGGGGATCTGGGTAACGGCCCTTGAACTGCATTTCGGCTGGAGCCGGGCGCAACTGACCGGCGCATTCTCAATGGCCCAATTCCAGGGGAGCATCGTCGGGCCGTTCATGGGGTACTTGATCGACAAGTTGGGGCCGCGCCGCATGGTGTTTCTGGGTCTGGCGGTGACCGGAGCCGGGTTCCTCATTTTCAGCCAGACCACCAATCTCGCGACGTTTTACTTCTCCTACGCCCTCATCATGCTGGGTATAACCGCCGGTTCGTGGCTGCCGATGATGACAGCGTTGAATAAGTGGTTCAACCGCCGGCGGGGCATGGCCATGGGCCTCGCCGGAGAGGGTTCCTTCATCGGCGGGCTGGCGTTGGTCCCCATACTAGCCTGGGCGGTAACTCCCAGCAACTACGGTTGGAGCACCACCGCTCTGTGGATCGGCGTGGTTTTCCTGGCAGTATCTTGGCCGTTATCCAGGTTTATCCGGGACCGGCCGGAGGATTATGGGGCGTTACCGGACGGAGACCGTCCCGCCGCCGCGTTGCCCGTTGTTCCCGTGCCCCCCGCGTCATCGGACCCGCAGGGGGGGCCACGGGGGAACCCGCAAGCGGTCCAAGCTCCCCCGGCCAAGGATGCGGCAACGGCGAATACCTTGGATTTCACGGCGCGTCAGGCGGTGCGCACCCGGGCATTCTGGTTTATCACCTTTGGACATGCGCTGTCATCGATGCTGATCGCGACGTTGACCGTGCACCTGGTGCCGCTCCTTACCGATCAGGGAATGTCTTTGCAGACAGCGGCCTACGTATGGGCCCTCCTGATGGCGGCCGGAGCGGTGTTTCAATTGCTGGGCGGCTACCTGAGCGACCGCTACCCCAGAAACCGGATCCTATTCGTCTTCGCCGCCCTGCAGGCAGCCGGTTTTATCTTGGCGGCGTTCGTCCAAAGCCTGCCCATGGCGATCCTGTTTGCTCTGGTGTACGGCGCCGGCTTTGGTGGACGCGTGCCGATCACAACCGCCATACGCGGCGACTACTTCGGAAACCGCGCCTTCGCCACCATCACCGGGATATCCATGGCCCCCCTGTATGTGTTCATGCTGGCAGCGCCATTATTCGCGGCGTTTATGTTCGATTCAACGGGTACTTACACCACTTCATTTCTGATTCTGGGAGGCCTGGGGTCCATGAGTGGATTCCTCTTCTTGTTCGCCAAAAAGCCTGTATCCCTTCCTCCGGATAAGGGTGGCCCCAGGGCACGCCGTAACGCGGCGGCGAACTAGACGGCCCCACCGGATTCTGGTCCCCGAACGGGAGGGCCCATCCCGACACTCCCGGCCGAGGCCGGCGATCGATACTCCGATACC
Source organism: Chloroflexota bacterium (assembly GCA_022571575.1). The sequence continues at coordinate 3,402 of JACZXN010000271.1, forward strand.
ATCTTGGACCTCCGCGGGCCTGGGCTTTCGCGGGCATCGGCCTCCGCGGGATACCCGGATTGATATCGATTATCGTCATCCATCGGCTGGTTCCCGCCAAACGGTTCCTGTATAGTCTCGGGGGCAATCCAGGGTGGGCGTTCCATCGTAGGTAGGTTGGACCCCGTTCGGCGGTCCCGAATCACCACGGCCGGAT
>JACZXN010000272.1 GCA_022571575.1 Chloroflexota bacterium
ATATCGCGTCGGTTAAAGAGGCCTGGCTGGCCGAATGGATGCCAAAATTGACCTCCAACGAAGTGCCCTTGAACCCCTACCGGGTGGTCTGGGACCTGATGCACACCGTTGACCTGGACAACACGATAATCACCCACGAGTCGGGCAGCGCCAGGGAGTATCTGGGTCCCTTCTGGGAGGCCCGCGCGCCCCGCAGCTTCATCGGCTGGGGCAAGTCCACACAACTGGGCTACAGCCTGGGCCTGGCCATGGGCGCCAAGCTGGCCGCTCCGGAAAAATTGTGCATCAACGTCATGGGCGACCTGGCCTTCGGCACCGTCGGCATGGACGTTGAGACCGGCGTCCGGTGCCAGATACCCACTCTGACCATCGTCATCAACAACGCCTACATGTCGATCTACGACAACAGCCGGTTTCCGGTGGCCCTGGAGAAATACAATGTAAAGACCCTCTCGGGCGAGTTCTCGGAGGTCGCCCAGGCCATGGGCGCCTATGCCGAGAAGATCACCTCCCCATCGGAGATCATCCCCTCCAGCAAACGGGGCGTGGCTGCCACCGAGGACGGCAAAACGGTGGTGCTGGAGTACATCACCTGCGACGAAGGCGAATATTCCAAGTTCTGAAAGAGGTGCCCGTTGCCCGATTTTATCCTGGTCTTCGGGGTGATTGCCGTTGTCTTGACGGTGACTGCCCTGGCGTCCGGCCTGGTTGAACGGTCTCCTCTCTCCTTCCCGCTGATATTTCTTGGACTGGGGTTCCTTCTAGGAGGCCGCGGGTTTGACGTGTTGGATGTGGGGCCCCACTCCCCCTTCCTGGAAGTCGTGGCCACCCTGACTTTGGCATTGGTCCTCTTCCTGGACGCGGTCAAACTCCAGATTACCGAGTTGGGAAAGCGTTGGCTCGTCCCGGCATTGATCCTCGGCCCTGGCACGATTCTGATAATCGGTATCGGCGCCTTGCCCTTTGGTCTGTATCTGAACTTTGGCTGGATCATGGCATTCATCGGCGCGGCCGTTCTGGCTTCCACGGACCCTGTGGTCCTGCAAGAGATCCTACGCGACCAGCGCATTCCCCGGCCCGTCAGGCAAGTTCTTAAGATAGAGGCGGGGATGAACGACCTGGTGGTGCTGCCGGTGGTCTTGGTGTTGATCGCCGTGGCCACCGACCAGGGAGGCAGCGCCGCCGGCTGGACCGTCTTCCTGGCAAAACTGCTGCTGCTGGGGCCGGCCATCGGTTTCGCCGTCGGCGGGCTGGGGTCTTGGCTCATGAACTGGATGGACCAGAAGATGCCCATCCGGCGGGAACACCAAGCCCTGTACGGCGTGGGCCTGGTGCTGGCCGCCTACTCGGCGGCCACGGCGGCGGGCGGCGACGGATTCTTGGGCGCCTTCGCCGCCGGATTGGCCGTGGTGCTGCTCAACCAGTCCCTCTGCGACTGTTTCCTGGAGTACGGTGAAGTCACCTCCGAGATGGCCATGCTCCTGGCCTTCGTTCTGTTTGGCGCGGTGCTTTCTGATCTGTTGGGGACGGTGGACGTGGTCCCCACGTTGGTCTTAGCCGCCCTGGTCATATTCGCCATACGCCCGGTGGTGCTGGGGCTGGTGCTGGTCAGGGCTCGGATGAGCTGGCAGGCCCACGCCTTCGTCTGCTGGTTCGGGCCCAGGGGTCTCAACTCGCTGTTGTTGGCCCTATTGGTGGTGCAGGCGGGCATCCCCGGCGCCGAATTGCTACTGGCCACGGTGGGGGTGGTGGTCATGGCGTCGGTGGCCATCCACGGCGGTACGGCGGCCCCCGTCGGAATCTGGTACGGCCGGGCCGCCGCCAGGGAGACCCTGGAGGAAGAGCGCGAGAGCACGGTGGCGGGCCTGTTCGGCGGCCACAAGGGCGATGTGCCGATGGTCACGTCCCAGGAACTATGGGACCGGTTGTTGTCCCGGCCAGACCCGGAACCGGCGCCTCTGGTATTGGATGTGCGGACCCGTGCCAGCTACAATCATGATCGATCCAGGATCCCCGGATCCGTGCGGATTTTGCCCGATACGGCCGTGGAATGGGCCAATGACTGCCCTCCGGGCCGAGAGGTGGTCACCTACTGCAGTTGACCCGCCGATGCAACCAGCGTCCGTGTGGCGCAGCAGCTCCGGGAACATGGCATCGACGCCTCCGCACTGGCGGGCGGGATCGACGGATGGCGGGCGCTCTACCCGGTGGAGCCCATCGAAGCCGCCGCCTGACTGCCCCATTACTGCTTCCCCGGCTGCTTGATTGACAGTTGCTCCTTGAAATCGTCCGGCGTCTGGGCTCCAATGGACGGGTTTACTCCCATGGGGCCACCGCCCGCCGGGCCGTGGTTCCGGACAACCCACTTTCTCCGGGAATCATCCACGAGGGTTGAGGCCCATGACTACTCCCACGGCGAAGTTCACCTCCTCTCCACGCCAACCCACCATCCGCGATATGCCGACGGGCGAAAGGCCCAGGGAGCGGCTGGTGGAGTACGGCTCCAAGAACCTGAGCAACACCGAGCTGGTCGCCATCTTGCTGCGCACCGGCTCGGCCGGCGAGAACGTGATCTCGCTATCGTCCCGGCTGTTGACCCGGTTCGGCGGGCTGGCGGGCCTGGGCAAGGCGGCCTTCGCCGAATTGTGCGGCGAGAAGGGCCTCAGCGAAGCGAAAGCCTGCCAGTTGCTGGCCGCATTGGAGTTGGGCCGCCGTTTCATCTCCCTGTCCCCGGAGGAGCGGATAATCATCAGCACGCCCCAGGATGCGGCCAACCTGGTGACCGGCGAGATGGGCACGTTGGACCAGGAGCACCTGCGGGTTATATTGCTGAACACCCGCAACGAGGTGCTCAGCACCCACGAGATATACGTCGGCAATGTGAACAGTTCAGTGGTCCGGCCGGCGGAGATATTCCGGCCGGCGGTCCGCAACAACGCTCCGTCGTTGATCGTGGTCCACAACCATCCTTCCGGGAACCCCGCGCCCAGCGACGACGACATCGCCATCACCAAGGACCTGGTGGCGGCGGGCAAGGTGTTGGGCATCGAGGTGTTGGACCACCTGATCGTCGGCAGCGGGCACCGTTACGTGAGCATGAACGAGAACGGCCAGGGTTTCGGTTAGACCGCGCCGCTCTCGTCATTTGCGCTAGTCACACGCCACCGGTCCACGCCACTGGTCAATGGAGGGAACCATGTCCTACTTTATCGACGCGTCCGGCCGAAAACCCATGGAATTGGTGCCTGGCGCCCGCACCCGCACCTTCTGGGGCGAGCAGATGCTGCTTTCCCTGGTGGAGATCGACGCCGATTCGGAGGTGCCGCTCCACACCCATCCCCACGAGCAGGGCGGCATCATCATCGAGGGCGAATTGGAGATGGGCGTCGCCGGTGAGGTCAAACTCCTGAAGCCCGGCGACATGTACATCATTCCCGGCGGGGTTGAGCATTACGCCAAGGCCCATGCCGTCAAGGCGGTGGCCCTGGACATCTTCAGCCCGGTCCGGGAAGAGTTCAAGTACTGACCCGCCGCGGCCTTCTCCGGCTGTGATGGCATCGCTCGCACCGGGTTAAGCCGAA
>JACZXN010000273.1 GCA_022571575.1 Chloroflexota bacterium
CAAGTCCGGGGTACCCACGTTCTTGCTGGTGGGGAACCACGACCTGCCTGCGGCATCCAGCCGGGCCACCGCGGTGGACATCTTTCCCACGCTGGAGGTCGCCAACATCCACGTGGGCAACAATCTGCAGACCTACAACGTGGCCACGCCGGCGGGGCCGCTGCAGGTCTTGGCCGTCCCTTGGCCGCGGCGCAGCGGCATCCTCAGCCGCGAGGAGTCCCGGGGTCTTTCCATCGAGCAGGTGCGGCAGGCCCTGGAAGAACGGCTGACCGACGGGATAGAGATCAGGGCCCGGGAATTGGACCCGGATGTGCCGGCGATTCTCACCGGGCACGTAACGGTTAACGGCGCCACCGTCGGCACGGAACGGTCAATGATGCTGGGCCAAGACCATGTGCTCTTGGTCAGCGCGTTGGACCGGCCCCAGGTTGAGTACGTCGCCTTGGGGCACATCCACAAGCACCAGATATTGCGCCCCGGCGATGCCCCAGGCCATCCCATGGTGGTCTATTCCGGAAGCCTGCAAAGGGTGGACTTCAGCGAGGAAGGCGACGAAAAGGGGTTCTGTGTCGTGGACCTGGACCCGACCGCGCCTCAGGGCCGGCGGATGACCAATTTTGAGTTCCACAAACTGGACGCCCGGAATTTCGTCACGGTGGATGTTTCGGTGGAACCCCAAGACTCCGACCCCACGGCCACCGTCGTCCGGGCGATCGCCCGCAAGGACATCGCCGACTCGGTGGTCCGGGTGCGGATCTCCCTCGCGGCGGGCGCCGACGCCCACCTGAGGGAGACGGAGATCCGCGCCGCCTTGGAGCCGGCCCACTTCATCGCATCCGTATCCCGGGAGGTGGCCGGGGAACGGCGGACCCGCATATCTCCCAGCGAGGGCGAGGACCTACAGCCGATGCAGGCCCTGGGGATCTACCTGGACAGCAGAAACATCGAGGGCGAACGGCGGGAGAAAATCATGAGGAAGGCCGAAGAGTTGATCGAACTGGACTCGGCCGAATTGGAAGAGACCCGGTAGGGCGGGACGACCGGGTTCCGGTGCGGCCGGCGCTCTTTAAACCAGTTTACGCGCCAACGAATGGCTGCCGTCAACCAGGTCTTTGAACACTTCTTGGACCGTGATGATCTCTGAGATCAGACCCGTGCCCGCGCCGGTGTAGGCGATCCCGGCGTCGAAGTCTCCGTCCAGAAAAGCCGCTCTGGTCCGGTCGATGCCCAGCTCCTGCTCCCAGGCGGCGGGGTCGTCTCCGCCGTCCAGGTGAGACCCTTTCATCTGCATCGCGATGCCTTGTTTGAGGACCCTGGTTGGCCAACGGTCTCCGCCGACCACGATGGTGCCGCTGTCGATGGCCGCCACCATCGCCGCTTTGTACTTCTGGTGGGAGATGCATTCCTTGGTGGCCACGAACCGGGAGCCCATCTGCACGCCCATGGCTCCCAGAGCCGTCGCGGCCACGTAGCCGCGGGCGTCCACGATACCCCCGGAGGCGATGACCGGGATGGCGATGGCCCCGACAACCTGGGGCACCAACACCATGGTGGAAACCATGTCGACTCCCCGCAGGCCGCCACCTTCAAAGCCTTCGGCGATGACCATGTCCACGCCCTGGGCCTCGGCGCCGCGGGCATGCCGCACCGTCGATACCTGGTGGATGACCGTCATGCTGTGTTCTTTCAGGACGCCGGTGAACAACGCGGGGCTGCCGCCGTAGGTGATGGCGATGTTGATGCCCTCTTGGGCCGCGGCCTCGATCAGTTGTTCTATCTGGGGATGGGGCAGGTGGAAGGCTACTCCGAAAGGCTTCTGGGTGAGCCGCTTGACCCGGCGGACCACCGCGTGGAGGTCGGCGATCGGGTCGCCGCCCGGCTCAATCCCGGAGGTGGGATGCAAGACGCCCAACCCGCCGGCGTTGGAGACGGCCGCAACCAATTCCGGGTTGGACACCCAGGGGAGTCCGGCCTGTAGGACCGGGTAGGAGATCCCTAATGCGCTGCTGACCGGGGTGCGTTTCATCTAATCAATACCTACCCAAGACCCGCTGCCGATTCACCTCACGCCCATCTGGAAGCACCTGGCGTGAACGGGGATTCGTTACCCCATTTACCGATTTTAACCAGACGGGTCTCGAAGTGTGACCGATTGTACGGCCACGTCTGAGTGGTGTCAACTGAATTCGGATACCTTGACCGGGCCATTTGCTCCGGATGGCATCGGCGTATCTTTGAGTTGCTCAAGCCGCTTGAGTAGAGGATAATACGGCGCCAGGTGCGGCCGGCATACCTGTGCCCGGCCCAGGGTCGATCTGCCACGTAAATCTGGTTTAATCTGGAGCGAAAACGCATGGTAACTCGAGAAGACAACGAAACGCTGACCCGCACCGGCCCCGGCACGCCCATGGGCGAAGTCATGCGCCGTTACTGGGTGCCCGCGCTGCTGGCCAGCGAGCTTCCGGAGCCGGACTGCGCTCCGGTGCGCGTGCGGCTGCTGGGCGAGCAGTTGGTGGCCTTCCGCGACACCCAGGGACGCGTCGGGCTCCTCAGTGAGTTCTGCCCCCACCGGTTGACCTCGTTGTTCTTTGGCCGCAACGAAGAGGACGGCCTTCGCTGCGTGTACCACGGCTGGAAGTTCGACACGGCCGGCAACTGCCTGGACATGATGAACGAGCCGCCGGGCAGCGATTACCACACCAAGATCAAGACCACGTCCTACCCGGTGGTGGAGATGGGCGACCTGATCTGGGCCTACCTGGGACCGGCGGAAAAACAACCGCCCCATCCCAAGTTCGAGTGGACTCAGGTGCCCGAAGATCACCGGCTGGTCACCAAGGTTTGGCAGGAGTGCAACTGGCTTCAGGGTTTGGAGGGCGGCATCGACACCGCCCACGCACCCATCCTCCACCGGCGCATCACCGAAAACACCAACCAGCCGGGTATCGGAATCAACACCAACCTGGTCAAGGGTCTGGCCCCCAAGCTGGAGGTCGAACGCACCGACTACGGTTATCGCTATGCCGGCGTCCGCGACCTGGGAGACGACCGGAACATCATTCGGGCCTACCACTACGTGATGCCTTTCCACCAGTTCCGCCCGTTGCAATTCGGCCTCCAGGGTCAGGAACCGCGGTCTCTCATCGCGGGCCACGTGTGGGTGCCCATGGACGACGAGAACTGCATGATCTACAACTGGATATACAACTATGCCGGCGAGCCTCTCAGCGATGACGACCGGGAGCAAGAGACCAGACTGGGCCGGGGCCCGGACGACATGCTCCCCGACTTCCGGACCGTCCGAAACAAGACCAACGACTGGATGATTGACCGGCAGGTGCAGAAGTACGAGACTTTCACCGGGATCCAAGGGATCAACACCCAAGACCAAGCGATCCAAGAGAGTATGGGTCCGATCGTGGACCGCTCCGGTGAAAACCTGGCGAACAGCGACATGGCCATCGTCACCGCCCGGCGCATGCTCTTGGGCGCGGCCAGCACCGTGGCCGACGGAGGCGATCCTCCCGCCACCGGAGATTCCTACTACAACGTGCGGGCCATCGACAGCATCCTGCCCAA
>JACZXN010000274.1 GCA_022571575.1 Chloroflexota bacterium
CCAATCGCAAATAATCCCAGGCGTTGCTATAATTTCCAGAGGCCGGAAGTCCCGCCTAAAGGGGAATCACCCATGAAATGGACCTCAGCGCTATCTGAACAACCAGTTTTAGACGACGCCATCGCCGAATGCGCCGCAGCCATAAAAACCTCCGTGGAAGATGAAGCACTGGACCTGGCGATCGTTTTCATATCGCCTCATTACGAGGACTCCTACGAGCGGGTGGCCGGTCTGATGGCCGAGAATCTGGGCGCCAGGCACGTGTTTGGCTGCTCGGGAGGCGGCGTGATCGGCAACGGCCAGGAGATCGAGCAGCGGGCCGGCATCTCGATAACCGCCGCCGTTCTGCCCGACGTGGACATCAAGCCGTTTCACCTTCAGGTGCACCGGCTTCCCGACCTGGACGCCGGTCCCGACAAATGGGAGACCATGATCGGAGTGCCGGCCGACCGTGACCCCCACTTCGTCATGGTGGCCGACCCCTACTCCTTCCCGGTCCAAGACCTGCTGATGGGGATGGATTACGCTTTTCCCAGGGCCACCAAGATCGGCGGCCTGGCCAGCGGCGCCAGCCGGCAGGGAGGCAACGCCCTGTTTCTGGACGAGCAGGTGCTGCGCACCGGAGCCATCGGCCTGGCCCTCTACGGCAACATCACCGTGGATACGGTGGTGGCCCAGGGTTGCCGGCCCATCGGCCGGCCCATGCGCATCTCCAAGAGCGACCGCAACATGTTGCTGGAACTGGATGGCAAACCTCCCATGGATATCATACGGACCATGTTCCAGGAGTTGCCGGAACGGGACCGTGAGCTGCTGGGACACTCCCTTTTCTTGGGAGTGGTGATGGACGAGTTGATCGAAAACCCGGTCCAGGGGGACTTCCTCATCCGAAACGTGGTGGGGACGGACTCGACCACCGGCGGCCTGGCCATCGGCGAGATGCTCAAAGAGGGGCAGTTGGTGCAGTTCCACCTGCGTGACGCCGAAACTTCCGCCGACGACCTGCAGGCCGTGCTGAGCCGCTACGCCGATGAGAACCGCGAGAACGAGATTCCGGGGGCCCTGCTGTTCTCCTGTTTGGGCCGGGGCAAATTCCTCTACGGCCGGCCCAACCACGACACCGACATATTTCGGGAAAAGCTGGGCGCCGTGCCCCTGGGCGGCTTCTTCTGCAACGGCGAGATCGGCCCGGTTAGCGGCACCACTTTCCTCCACGGCTACACCAGCTCCTTCGGCCTATTCCGCCCCAAACTCTAGGCAGCGCGCTGCGTTTCCATGGGATGCTTGGTGTGTGAGTTCGTTGACGGAAGGGCATCGGCATGTCTCGGAATTAGAGCGTGACCCTCGTTGTCGGCATGGCCGTGTCCCTCAGCGGACAGTTCCGGGTGCAGGGGCGCCAGGCCTTGGCCGGGTTGCAGGCTTGGGCGCGTGACGCCAACACCGAGTCCCCAGACTCCTTTGACCTGATCCATTACGACGACGGCAGCGACCCATCCACCGTCCGTGCTCTCACCCAACGCCTGATCGTCGATGACCGGGTCGATATCCTGATCGGCCCCTACTCCAGCGTTCTTACCTCCGCCGCGGCCCAGGTCGCCGAGGCCCACGGCAAGCTCCTGTGGAACCAGGGCGGTGCTTCGGACCGGGTATATCAGCGGGGATACCGCTGGGTAGTGGGCATACTTGCCCCGGCCAGCCTTTATTTGAAGGGCCTTCTCCCGCTGGTGCGGCAGGCCGAGCCTTCAGCCGCCACCGTCGCTTTGGTCCGGGCCTCCACCGGTGAATTCCCCAAGTCGGTGTGTTTTGGAGTGGAAGAAAGCGCCCGAGATCTGGGGTTCACCACCGTGCTGGCCAGGGAATTTCCAGCGTCCGCCGGCGATTTCTCGGCGGTGGTGGATGAACTGAGCGCCGCCCGGCCCGACGTGGTGGTGATGGTGGGACGGGTGCAAAACGACCTGCGCCTGGCCCGGCAGCTCGCCGAGAGCGGTATAACCGCCGGCGCAGTCGTCGCGGTGGCCGCCGGGATCCAGGGGTTCCAGGACGATCTGGGCAGTCTGGCGGACCGGTTCGTGGGCCCCAGCCAGTGGGAGCCGGAAGCCCATTTCACACCTGATTACGGGCCAGCCGGGGACCGGGTCATGGCGTCGCTGCGCGGCGGGGGACATTCACCCGTTGACTATCCCATGGCCCAGGCCTACGCTGCCGGCATCGTCGTGCAGCGGTGTTTGGAAGAAACGGGCAGCGCCGACAGCCAGGCGTTGAGAGAGGCCGCCGCCGGTTTGAGGTTTTCCACGTTCTACGGAAATTTCGAGATTGACGGCGAGACTGGGCGGCAGACCGGACGGGATACACTGTTGGTCCAGTGGCAGGGAGACCGGAAAGCGATCGTCTGGCCGCCGGAACAAGCCCAAGGGAAACTGATCTATCCCTGGCGGTAGACGGACTCGCCGAATAGAGGAGGAACATGGCCGAGCTTGACGATAGGATCGCGCTGATCACCGGAGCGGGCCGGGGCATCGGACGGGCCATCGCTTTGGCCTTCGCCAGAGAGGGGGCCCATCTTTCCCTGGCCGCCCGGAGTGTATCCGAATTGGAGGAAACGGCCGGCGAGTGCCGGGTACTGGGTGCTGAAGTCCTGGTGACGCCCACCGACGTTACTGACGTTGGCCAGGTGGACCGGTTGTTCCAGGCCACCGTCCAGCGTTTTTCCACCATCGATATCCTGGTCAATAACGCCGGGATCGCCGGGCCCATCGGCGGCCTCCAGGACAACGACGTGGACGCCTGGATAAACACCGTGCAGGTCAACCTGATCGGGGCGTATCTATGCTGCCGGGCGGTCCTGCCGGTGATGCGGCGGCACGATTCGGGGAAAATAGTGAACCTCTCCGGGGCCGGGGCGGCCAACGCCTGGGCCAACATGTCCGCCTATTGCTCCAGCAAGGCGGCCGTGGTGCGGCTGACCGAGGTGCTGGCCCTGGAATTGGCGGGCACCGGCATCTCGGTAAACGCCCTGGGGCCCGGTTCAGTCCACACGGGTATGGCAAGGCGCCGGGAATAGGTGGATGAAATGAAGCATCCGGAAGAGATTGCGATCGCCAGCGATCACGCGGGCGTGGACTTAAAGAAAATAATCTCGGGATTTATTAAAAGACTTGATCTGGGCATTTGTGACTTCGGAACGCATAATCAGGATTCGGTCGATTATCCGGATTACGGAATTCTTGTTGCACAGGCGGTTTCAGAGGGGAAAAATTCCCGTGGAATTTTAATTTGCGGAAGCGGGATCGGGATGTCAATTCTCGCGAATAAGTTTTCAGGGGTCCGGGCGGCGCTTTGTTTCGATCTGTATTCGGCCGAAGTAAGCCGCCGTCACACCGATGCAAATATTCTCGTCCTTGGAGGACGCGTGTTGGATGATAAAACGGCCATCAAAATTGTTCAAATCTGGCTTAATACTAAATTTGAAGGGGGCCGTCATTTGAGGCGGATCAGAAAAATCAGTGAAGTTGAAAGACCAAAGGATAAAAAATAAAGGGCGATACCGATGTCGTGGCTAAAAGATACAGACCCGGAA
>JACZXN010000275.1 GCA_022571575.1 Chloroflexota bacterium
GCTATCAGCATACCAGAATAGCCTCCAGGCTCTGCCCATGGAGGGAGATGCATACGGTTACCGGCTTAGCTTGCGAGGTCAGCTACAAGCCTTCCAGGAGTTGAATAACGTGGAGGGCATCCTCGCCTGCCTGCGCGTCCTGTCCGATCTGGGGGATGGATTGGAAGAGCCCTACGTCAGCCTGCTGGCCTCGGTCAAGGAGCAGACGCCGGAAAGCGAGTTTGATGCCTTGGAGAAGGCGTTGACCGAGGACCCAGAAGCGCTGCGCCAGGCGGCGGTGCAGCGTGTCCTCGCGGAGGAGTAGGCTTGGGGCCGGTTGCGATCGGCATGGGTTTCTAACAGTCTATGACTTGAGCTAAGGCCCCGGATACGCCTCCGCCACCCTTTGCTGGTAGTCGTCGTCGTAGCGCTGCATCCGGCCCAGGCGCACCTGCTCCTCGGGAGAGGGCCGGGACACCGGCGCGGGATTGGCCGGCGCATAACCGATGACCTGGGCCTCTTCCAATTCCGTCATCTGGTCTTCGGTCTTTCCCAGCAGGTCCATCAAGACCAGCCGGTTGTGCTGGCCCATGATGGGGGCGGCCTTGGCCTCCACCGCCGGGGTGCCCAGCAGCTTCCACGGACGGCTGGCGTAGGGAAGGGGCGGTATGCCCGTGCTGGGGTCGTGGTCTATCACTTCATAGAAGTTTCGTTCCTTGAGATGCGGGTCGAACAACAGCTCCGGCCCGTCCAGGACCGCGCCCGCGGCCACGCCCACCGACTGCAAACGCTCCATCAATCCATGGGAATCCCAATCGGCGGTCGCCGGGCTCAACAACTCGTCTAACTCCAGCCGGTTCTTCCAGCGGGTCAACCCGTCGGAGAACCTGGGATCTTCCAGCCACTCTTCCCGGGATAAAACACCGCATAACGCGCGCCACTGGGCGTCATTCTCCACGGCGATGACGATCCACCGGTCGTCCCCCTGGCACGGATAGCAGCCGTGGGGGGCCATGGCGGTATCCTCGTTGCCCATGCGCGGCGCGGTGCGTCCGTTGGCGGCGAAATCCAGCAAGGCTTCGGGGACGGTCACGGCCGAGGCCTGGGTCTGGGATATGTCCAAAAACTGGCCCTGCCCGGTGCGCAGGCGGTGCATCAGGGCCGCCATGATGGCAAATACGGTGTGCTCGGAAGACGTGTAATCGGTGTAGGGTATCTCCGACATCACCGGCGGTCCGTCCCGGTAGCCCGTCATGTAGGCCAGGCCCGAAGCTCCCTCGGTGGCCGGTCCGGTGGCGCCGAAGTTGGCCCAGGGCCCGGTGAAGCCGTATCCCGTGGACGAGACCATGATTATGTCCGGCTTGATGCGGCGCAGGTCCTCATATTCCAGCCCGAAATTCTTGACCACCCGGGGCGTGAAATTCTCGATGAATACGTCGCTGATGGAGATCAGGTCCTTGAGGATGGCCGGGCCGTCGTCCCCGCTCAGGTCCAGCGTGATGCCCAATTTGTTGCGGTTGTGCTCGTAGAAATTGGCGCCCCGGTTCCAAAACTCGCCTTCCACGCTGTTCTGGTACAAGGCGTCGGTGCGGTAGCTCTCCAGCCTTTTACACGATTCCAGTCGGATCACCTGGGCGCCCATGTCGGCCAGCATCTTCGTGGCCCAGGGCACGGCGATGAGCTGGCCCATCTCGATGACCCGCAGTCCGTTCAGTGGCCCTGGCATGGCTAGATCACCTCCATGGCCCGCAAGCGGGACAGGTCCATGTCCGAGTATCCGAACGGCTCTCCCAGCAACTCCTGGTTGTGCTCGCCCAGGGTTGGCGCGGGCTTTCTCACCTGCCAGGGGGTCTCTTCCATGCGGAAGGGAGCGCCGGGATACTTAACCTTGCCGGTGGCGGGATGGTCCACCTCGACGAAGAAATCCCTGGCGGCGAACTGCACGTCGGCCAACACCTGTTCCGGGGACTGGACCATGCCGTAGATAAAACGCAGCTTGTGGGCGGCGTAGAACATGTCGTACATCTTCTTATTGGAGAAGTTCCGGTCCATCACCTCGCCCAGGGCTTCGGCGTTGGCCAGCCGGGCGGAAGCGGTGTTGAACCTTTCGTCGTTGAGCTCGGGGGCTTCCAAAAAGTCGGCCACCACGCTCCAATTCAGCCGGGCGGTGATGCCGGGGTTGGGCAATATATAACCGTCGGAAACCTCCCGAATCCGGGTCAGGTCCCCCCGGTGGTTCGGCTCGCGCCGCCGGACCGCCCCGGAATAGGTGTAATTGTCCACAACATCACGTAAGCCCGAGGCGACGCATTCCTGGATGGACACGTCCACCCGCTGCCCCTGCCCGGTCAACCGCTGGTGATACATGGCCATCAGCGACGCCGAAGCCGAATTGGTCCCCGCCCGGAACTGGGCCTGGTGCAGGGCATGTTTCAACGGCTGGCCGTTGTAGCCGCCGAAGATATACATCAACCCGCCCAGGGCGTATTCGACGATGTCGGCCGCCCGGTAGTCCCGGTACGGCCCGGTCTGGCCAAAGTTGGAGATCGAGGTCATCACCAGGGAGGGGTTTATCTCCCGCAGCGCTTCGTAATCCAGACCCAAACCGGGCATCACTCTGGGGGAATAATTCTCCACCAGCATGTCGGCCCCCCGCACCAGTTCTTTAAGCATCTCCCTGCCCTGAATGGTCTTGAGGTTCAGGGTGATGCCGCGCTTGTTGGTGTTCAGGTACAGGAACAGCAGGCTTTTATCGGCATCGGTCTCATCGTGGAAGAAGGGAGGCATGCGCCGGGCCTCATCGCCTCCGGGCCGCTCCACCTTGATCACGTCGGCGCCGAAATCGGCCAACAGCTTGGTGCAGTAGGGTCCGGCGATGTGGTGGGTCAGGTCGATGACCTTCACCCCTTCAAGGGCTCTTTCGGGCAATGTGGCGCTCCTTCCAGCTTAAAATATCTGGGCACGGCACGGGCAAACGGGATTATAGCGCACCAGGTTGGGCGGGTAAAAGAACTTTGAAAAGCTAATGCAGGCCATTGCCCACGGCGCGTACGCCCTCACCCGGATCCACCTTCGGCGGATCATCCCTCTCCCGGTGGGCGAGGGTTGTGCAACCGGGCACACAGGGTGAGGGCGTAAGGCGGATTAAAAACCCTCGGCCACAAAGGGTGGCGCGGGGTGGCCCATGCCTGTATATTTCGATTCTATTTCCCCAGAGAAAACAGCTCCAACTCTTTCATCCTAACCGGAGGGCCGGAGGGCTAGCACATGGTTCAAAGTCGGGCAGCTGCGGACATCATTCTTCACAACGGCAAGGTGCTGACCGTCGACCCGGATGACACCGTCCAACAGGCGTTGGCCGTCGTTGGCGATAGGATCATGGCGGTTGGGTCCAACGATGCCATTCGCGCTCTGGCCGGGCCGGAGACCGCCAGCATCGACCTCCGGGGCCGCACCGTCATCCCCGGCATCATCGATATCCACGCCCACATGGACCGGGAGGGCCTGAAACGCATCTATCCGTCTTTGGAAGGAGCCAGGTCCGTCGAGGACATCCTGACGGTGATTCGAGAGCAGGTAGGCCTA
>JACZXN010000276.1 GCA_022571575.1 Chloroflexota bacterium
AAACCTCCGTATTTCAGAAACCGGGGAACCCGAACTGGCAACCGGAACGGTGACGGGAGAATATGATGGCTGAACGGCTGGTTTCCGGCGACCTCCAACAGGAAGACCAGGATGTGTCTTTGCGGCCCAGGCGGCTGGAGGATTTCGTTGGGCAGTCCAATACCAAAGAGAACCTCTCCATCTCCATCCAGGCCGCCAAGATGCGCCAGGAACCCCTGGACCACGTGATCATCTACGGCCCCCCCGGTCTGGGCAAGACGACCCTGGCCAACATCATCGCCGCCGAGATGGGCGTGGACATCCGGGTGACTTCGGGTCCCGCCGTGGAGCGGGCCGGCGACATGGCCGCCATCCTGACCAGCCTCCAGCCCGGCGAGGTGCTCTTCATCGACGAGGTGCACCGTCTCAACCGGGTGGTGGAAGAGGTGCTGTACTCGGCCATGGAAGACTTCTTTCTGTCCTGGATGGTCGGCAAGGGTCTGGCCGCGCGGAGTGTGAATCTCAGGATCAGCCCCTTCACGCTGGTGGGCGCCACCACCCGTTACTCCATGGTCAGCGCCCCGCTTCGTGACCGGTTCGGCTCGGTCTGCCGCCTGGACTACTATGAGCCTGAAGATATGAAGGTCATCGTTGAGCGCTCCGCCCGCATCCTGGAGGTGGACGCCGATCATGACGGTCTGGGGCTGATAGCCGCCCGCTCCAGGGGTACGCCCAGGGTGGCCAACCGGCTACTGAAGCGCACCCGGGACTACGCTCTGGTCAAGGCCGACAACAGGATAGACGGCCCAGTGGCCCTGGCGGCGCTGGAGCAACTCAACGTGGACGAACTGGGGCTGGACCGGTCGGACCACCGGCTGCTGACCACCATCATCGACAAATTCGAAGGCGGTCCGGTCGGCCTGGAAACCCTGTCGGCCGCACTTAACGAGGACGCGGACACCATCATGGATGTCTGGGAGCCGTACCTGCTGCAATTGGGCTTCTTGGAACGGACTCCCAGGGGCCGGGTGGCCACCCGCCGCGCCCACGACCACCTGGGCCGGCCCTACCCCTCTGCCGATCTCACCGACCAGGGACGCCTCAACGGCTTCTGACCTTCTTTCCGCATCCTTGGCCCACCCCCTTTCATCGCCGCCTTCCTGGCCGCCCTTCTATTGCCCACTTAGTGCCGACAGTCTAGAATAGTTCGATATCGCTCCCTGCTTGGTTGGCCGCCCGCTTGGTTGTTCGCTTGGCGGCCCGGCGGCAGGCCGCTCCGGCTTTGAGCCGGAAGGAGTTCTCTTGACGGTTTCCGTCCCCATCGGCGAAACCCCCCACCTTCCGGAGGATGGCCCGCCCCTAGATGACGTCATCGCCAAGGCGAAGGCAGGGAATGCCATCTCCGGGGCCGACGCCCCTGCTCTGCTCACCGCAGGCCCGGACGCCTTGGCGGAGATCTGCGCCGCGGCGGCGTCCATGCGTGATCAAGGCAAGGGCAGCACCGTCACCTTTTCCCCCAAGGTATTCATTCCCCTGACCCACCTGTGCCGGGACTTCTGCGGGTACTGCACCTTCCGGAAAGACCCGAAACAAGCGGGTAAAGACCTGTACATGACCCCGGAGCAGGTCCTAGAGGTTGCCAAGGCCGGGGCGGCCCTGGGTTGCACCGAGGCGCTGTTCACCCTGGGCGAACGGCCGGAGCAACGCTACCCCGAGGCCAGGCAGTGGCTGGAGCACCGGGGCTTCCGCACCACTCTGGAATACCTGACCCACGTCTGCCGCTTGGTGCTGGAGGAAACGTCCCTGCTTCCCCACGCCAATCCCGGCACCATGGCCCGCCGCGAGCTTGCGGCCCTGCAGCCCTTCAACCCGTCCATGGGTCTGATGCTGGAGAGCACCAGCGAGGCCCTGTACGCCGAAGGCGGCCCCCACGAGTTCGCCCCCAGCAAGCGTCCCCGGGTGCGCCTGCGCACTCTGGAGTTGGCCGGGCAGTTGCGGGTGCCCTTCACCACTGGTATCCTCATCGGAATAGGTGAGAGCCGCCGGGACCGTATCGAGTCCCTGCTGGCCATCGCCAGGCTCCACGCCGAGTTCGGCCACGTGCAGGAAGTGATCGTCCAAAACTTCCGGGCCAAGCCGAATACCGCGATGGGGGACTTTCCCGATGCGGAGACGGACGATTTCCTGTGGACGGTGGCAGTTGCCCGGCTGATATTGGGACCGGACGCCAACCTCCAGGTACCGCCGAACCTGAGCGCCAATAATTACGAGATCTATCTCGATGCCGGCATCAACGATTGGGGCGGCGTTTCACCGTTGACGATCGACTACGTCAACCCCGAGGCCCCGTGGCCGGCCCTGACCGAATTGAAAACAAAGACCGAGGCAGCCGGGTTCCACCTGCGGCCCAGGCTCCCGGTATACCCGGAGTACTTCTTAAACACCAAGGAATTTCTACCCGACGCCCTTCAAAAAAAGGTCTTGGCCATGGCCGATGCGGAGGGTTACGTTCAAGGGGGAATGCAACGATATGCCGGAAGAAACTGAGGGACGCCAGTCCGCGGACCGACGGCCAGTGGAAGATCTGGAATCATTGATCAGGATGGTCAAACCCGAAACGGCGGCGGTGTTGGACCGCGCCCTATCGGGGGAAGACATCACGCCGGACGAAGCAGTGGTGTTGTTTGGCACGGAGGGCCAGGAGTATAACGCCCTGGTCATGACTGCCGACGAGCTCCGCCGCCGCACCGTGGGCGACATCGTCACCTACGTGGTCAACCGAAACATCAACTTCACCAACGTGTGCATCAAACGCTGCGGCTTCTGCGCCTTCAGCCGCGACTTCCGGCAGGAGGAGGGTTACATCCTGCCCGTGGAGGAGATCGTCCGGCGGGCCAAGGAAGCCTGGGACTACGGCGCCACCGAGGTCTGTGTCCAGGCAGGACTGCCGCCTCAGATGGAGGGAGACCTGTATATCCGGCTCTGCGAGGCGATCAAGGAAGCGCTGCCGGACATGCATATCCACGGCTTCTCGCCGGAGGAAGTCCTCTACGGTTCCATACGCTCCAAATGCTCCATCAAAGACTATCTGACCGACCTGAAAGAAGCGGGCGTGGGCAGCCTTCCCGGCACCTCCGCGGAGGTGCTGGACCAGGAACTGCGCGACCAGATCTCCCCGGGCCGCATCACCGTCGACCAATGGACGGAGGTCATCACGACGGCCCATGAGTTGGGTATCCCCACCACGTCCACCGTGATGTTTGGGTATCTTGAAACGCCCACCCAGTTGGCCAAACACATGGACCTGATCCGGGGCATCCAGCAGCGCACCGGCGGCATCACCGAGTTCGTGCCCTTGAGTTTCGTGCACACCGAAGCCCCCATGTTCTTGAAGGGCTTGGTGGAGAATGTGCGGCCCGGCCCCTCCGGAGTGGACGTGATCAAGATGCATGCCGTTGCCCGGATCATGCTCAACAACTGGATACCCAATATCCAAGCGTCCTGGGTGAAAGAGGGGCCGCGCATGTCCCAACTGCTGCTGACCGCCGGGGTCAACGACCTGGGCGGAACC
>JACZXN010000277.1 GCA_022571575.1 Chloroflexota bacterium
CGCATATCATCTTCTTCATCTGGCCGGCCTCGACCAACGTGCCTATGTCCACGTTTTCATCCACCGTTACGGCGTTGTTGGACACCCCGGTGAGTTCCTTAGCTCCCTGACGGTTCAGTGCGGCCAACAGGTTCCGTGGCACGCCGACGCCGCTGAATCCGGGACTAAGAATCGTGACGCCATCGGGGATGTCCGCCACGGCGTCATCCATGCTTTTGTAGACTTTGTCTTTCATGAATATCCCTTCTGGATACGCTTTATCCTGGTGTCCGCCGTCCACTGGAGGGAGACCCTCAGTTTGGCGTGTTAAATACTACCGCAGACGGGTTCTTCGCGCCATAGCCCAAGCCCTTTGAGACCCGACTTGACATCCGGCAGTAATATACCAAGAATTCATGTATCTTAATCCCAGACTCAACTAAGGCTGGAGGTACGCCATGGTAGCCTCAGACCACAAGACTTACGTTTACATAGGACTGGCCGGAGAAGGCGATTACATCGGCGATGGCGGTATCGTCCGCCGGGCTGACGGCGAAGAAGAGTGGACAGACATCTCCAAAGGTCTCCCGGACAACCCTCAGGTTAGGGCCTTGGCCATCCGGCCCGACGATCCCAAGGTTGTTTTCGCGGGCACCGACAAGGGTATCTTCCGCTCCAACGACCGTGGCGCGACTTGGGAAGAATTAGATGACGCCAGCTCGGGTAAAGAGGTCTGGTCGCTGGTCATCCATCCCGATAACCCGGATGTGATGTTCGCTGGGTTTGACCCCTGCTCCATATCACGCTCCCAGGACGGCGGCGCCACCTGGAAGATGATGGACACCAGCCAGGTGGTGTATCCCTACATCACGACCTACATGCCGCCCACGGGGAAACGGGTCATCGGCATGGCCATCGACCCATCCGACACCAAGGACATGTACGCCGCCATCGAGGTCGGCGGTCTGCTGGCCAGCCGTGACGGCGGAGAAAGCTGGATCTCCATGATTGACGGGCCGTACATCAAAAACAACACCCTGGACCTGCACCAAGTGGAAGTCAGCGCCGCCGCTCCGGGCACGGTCCACATCGCCACCCAGACCGCCATGTTCCGCAGCCGGGACAAGGGCGTCCGCTGGGAGCACGTGCAGGTGGAGGAGATGTTCCCCGGCGGTTCCTACTGCCGCGACCTGCTGGTGGCCCCCGACGACCCCAAGACCATCTACCTGGCAGCCGGGGCCGGCGGCGGGGCCGCTCCTCCGGACACGGTCCAAGAGGGCGCTCTCTTCCGCAGCCGCGACGTGGGCGAGACCTGGGACCGGATAGACCTGGGAGAGACCGTGCCGGGCCGGATGATGGCGATCGCCATCGACGCCGCCGCGCCCGACCACATATACTGTGCGGCCTACAGCGGCGAGGTCTACAGCAGTTCGGACGGCGGCAGCAACTGGACCAAGAGCGTCCTCCCCGCTGAGAGCTCCCGGTATCTGCACGTGTATCCGATGGTCTGCGGTTAGTCCTTCCGGCATCCGGCGAACTCAGATCAAGCACCTGACCACCAGGCGCCCGGACGCCGGGCGTCTGGACATCGGGCAATCGGCACTGACCGTTGCCGCCCTACAGGCACGTCCAACCCACAGGAGACTGGATTGACAAGTTTTTCGATTGACCGTGCAACCTACAGCGTCGGCGAAGGCGCCCTGGACTCCATGGTCCTGGAGAAGTCTGAGTTTCCGGAACTGTTCCAAGGTCATCAGGTGATTCGGGAAGGGTCACTCGATAACGAGACCCTGGCCCAGAACGGATTCGACGGCAACACCGCCGAGCGTTTCATCAAGGCGGGACGGGTGACCGGCGTCATGCGGGAGTTGGGGCCCACCTCCAACATGACCATGTCGGACGGGTTCGACTTCATGGCCGCGTCGGTGGTGCACCTTTTCGACACACCGGACTCGGTCCACTCGTGGATGCACGACATCTTCCTGAAGGACTTCGAGGAACGGATCGGCGAGAGCGTGGGCCAGGGTCACCAACTGGTGTCGGCCACCCGCCTGGACCCCCAGGGATTCTTCGACGAGGCGGTGGGCCTCAGGGTCCTGCAGGGCGGCTCCGGCGGCCTGATATCCTCCACGGTGGTGGACTTCCGGGTGGGCCGTCTTTTGGGGGTTGTGTTCATCGGCGTCGTCGGCGACCACGAACGCCTGGACCGGGTGGTGAAGCTGGGCCAGACCCTGGAAAAACGCATGGTCAGAGTGGTCCTGGGGTCGATCTAGGGGGCTAGAGAGACTCCCATTCATCTGCGGTGAGGCCGGCTCGCCTACCCTGCCGTTGACCTGCCGACCCGACTGTCATCCTGAGTGGAGCGAAGGGTCTCGTTGCGCGGCGCCAGCCTTGTGTTGAACCGGAAGCAGCCTTTCTCCGTGGAGCAACGAGATTCTTAGTCGGCCTGCGGCACTCCTCAGAATGACAAAAGAGGGGTGCGACGCTTTCACCGGGCCTGCTCCGTGGCTGCCCTAACCCTCCCGGATCAGCCGGGCCGCTTCGTCGCCCATCTCCGAGGTGGAGGCGGTTCCGCCCAGGTCCACGGTCAGGATGGTGCGCTGCTCCAGGCAGCGGGCCACCGCTTTATCGACCCGTTCCGCCGCTTCCTGCTCGCCCAGGTGGTCCAGCATCATGGCCACGGCGGAGACCGTCGCCAGGGGATTGGCGATGCCCTTGCCCATGATGTCGAAGGCAGCCCCGTGCACCGGCTCGAACAGGGACGGGTACTCCCGCTCCGGGTTGATGTTGGCGCTGGGCGCCAGGCCCATGCTGCCCGTCACCACCGCGGCGATGTCCGAGAGGATGTCCGCGAAAAGATTGGAGGCCACCACCACGTCGAAGGCCTCGGGCCAGCGGACGAAGTCCATGCAGGCCCGGTCGACCAGCAGCGATTCGGTCTCGATCTGAGGGAACTCGGCCGCCACGTCCACAAACACCTCGTCCCAGAAGACCATGCCGAAGGCCTGGGCATTGGATTTGGTCACCGAGGTGACCTTGTTGCCCTTGTTGCGCCGCACGCAGTACTCGAAGGCCGCCCGGATGATGCGCTCGGTGCCCCGGCGGGTGAACACGTTGGCCTGGATCACCGTTTCGTGGGGGGTGCCGGTGTAGAGCCGCCCGCCCACCGGCGCGTACTCGCCCTCGGTGTTCTCCCGGAAGATGACCATGTCGATGTCGCCGGCCTTCTTACCGGACAGGGGCGATTGCACGCCGGGATAGAGGTAGGCGGGCCGGATGCACACCCCCTGGTCGAAACCCCGCCGCATGGGGAGCAACAGGCCTTGGAGGGTGATGTGGTCCGGGATATTCGGGTCTCCCACCGCTCCGAACAATATGGAATCGAAGGCCTTCAGGGTTTCGATGCCGTCGTCGGGCATGAGTTGCCCCGTCTCCCGGTAAAATTCGGACCCCCAGGGGAACTCAGTGAACTGGAAGCTGAGTCCGCTGGTCACCCCGGCCACGGCTTCCAGCGCCTTTCTGCCTTCGACGATGACCTCCAAGCCCACGCCATCGC
>JACZXN010000008.1 GCA_022571575.1 Chloroflexota bacterium
ATCTTGCAGGCGCCGGCGAGCTCACTGGACCGGTGTGGTAGCTTATTGTCCTCAGGTAAACCACAGGCGGCAACCCACTTCATACGGCCAACGGGAGGTGATCAACATGGCGACCTTGGAAGAATACGCCGGTAGATATGAGACGGTGCGGTTCGAACGGACCGACGGCATCCTTCAGGTGACTTTTCATTCCGGAGACGGCAGCCTGCTTTGGGGCGAAGCCTCGCACCGGGAGCTTGGCCACGCCTTCGCCGACATCGGCAGCGACGTCGAGAACAAGGCGGTGATCCTGACCGGCTCCGGGGACGATTATTGCGCCGAATTCGAACCCGGCCGGTCTTCCCGGAGGATGCCCAAGGACTGGGACAAGACCTTCTGGGAGGGCAAGCGGCTGCTGATAAACCTGCTGGAGATCGAGGTGCCGGTCATCGGGGCGGTCAACGGCCCGGCGCTGATCCACGCGGAGATACCGGTGCTGTCCGACATCGTTCTGGCCTCGGAGACGGCCACCTTCCAGGATGCTCCCCACTTTCCCCGCGGGGTGGTGCCGGGGGACGGCGTTCACGTTGTCTGGCCCATGATCTTGGGAACCAACCGTGGCCGGTACTTCCTGCTCACCGGCCAGACCCTGTCGGCGCAGGAGGCGCTGGACCTGGGGGTGGTCAGCGAAGTGCTGCCGAAAGACCGTCTACTGCCCCGGGCCTGGGAGCTGGCGCGGATGATCGTCGAGCGGCCACCCCTCACCATCCGCTACAGCCGCGTGGCCATGACCATGAACATCAAGCGGCAGATGCAGGACATGCTGGGCTACGGTCTGATGCTGGAGGGGCTGGCCTACGTCGATAAGTCACTGTCCGAAGAATAGCCGGGCAGGGCAAGTGTCTCATCGGACTTCGGCGCTTGTCCCGAAGCCTCCGGCAACAATCACAATCACGTCGCGCCTCAAATCGGGACCTCCGGCGCCGGCCGGCTCGTCCCCCGGCGATGGCGGGTTACAGTCCTGAGGAAGGCCCCAACCTGTAGCGTGATCAAGGCCGCCGTGAGAACCGCGAAAGGAATCTGAAACCAGTTGGGATCGGGAACCGTCCGGTGAAATGACATTGTGTAGTGGATATACAGGAAATAAGCGGTGTGCAGGGCCACCGCGTAGAAGATGGTATAGACTCCGTAGTGCAGGAATTTCCAGGCGCTCGCGCCCAACGTGCGGACCGCCCAATCCGTTGACGTCGCCATCAGCGGCAGCGCGATCAGGACGGCCAGCAACCCCAGGATGTTGGCCATTCCGAATCCCGACTCCATCCTGACCGTGCGGTCTATCGCCGGGATGAACTGATACCCCATGAACTGGAAAAAATCCCACTGCACCCACCCGTCCAGGATGATGATCGTGTGGGTGATGGCGAAAATCCCAAACCAGATCCCAAATTCGCGCCGGTATGAGAGAAAAATCCTGGCCCGCGGTATAAACCCCGCCACCGGCCCCAACATCAGGGTCACGTAAAGCAGTATCAAGCTGCCGTCTCCCACGGCTCGCCAGAAGCGCATATCCGCGGACCACTGGGGACGGCTAAGCCAGAACAGATAAATCAAAGCGGCCCCGATCAGGCCCACGATAAGGTGTCTGCGAATAAGCGCGGTCATGGCAGTCCCCCGATGGTCAATTTCGCCCGGAATCATCGTCACCGGTGATTCCCAAGCACGTTGGCCGACGTCCCTCTTCACACCGTGGCAAGCTTTGTTTATACGGTTGGAGTAACATTCGCGGTTCTCTGCAACTCCGAGTCACCTCGGTGGCGTCTTCCAGCAGCATTTCCAGGAGCATGATGATAACCAGCCCAAGGATAACCGCGCCCCCCTGGGGCCTCCCATCGCGGTAAACGCATTTTGCAAATAATTCCGCCGTATCATCGATCAGGAATCCACCCCGATACCCCGCCTCGTAACTGATTAGCGGAAATGTATCCATCCGAGGCGTCGGCCTCGGGCGGTGAGACAAAATACCGGAGGAACCTTTCAATGAAATTGCGTGGCGTATTACACCGTACCAACTTGATTCTGGGCCTCATATCCCTGGTGCTGGCTCTCTGGGCTGGTACGCACCTGCAACATCTGCTGGATGACGCGGGCAGCAGGCACTTCGGAGAGACCGTGGTAGCGATGGTGTTGGCGTTGCTGTTCTTCGCGGCCTGCCGGTACGGCGCCCGCGTTGGGACCAGCCAGGAGTAGGGACCGGACCGCGCAGAGATGCCGGACCGCATTGAAATGGTTGAGGTAAAGGCTGTGCCGAGAACGCTGATGCTATGGGCTTTGCCGGTCCTGCTGGTTGCCGGGGCGGCGTGCGGCGGGGGTTCCGATGCCGCCGTTTCCAATGAGCCCGTGTCGGCCAGGGTGATCGTGACGGACGTGCAGCTGTCGGCGGACGATCAGAGGGTAGAATATATCACGGTGCTCACGGACGATGGGGAAGAGATAACGATGAGATTGGGCGGGGATATCGAGCCGGCGGCCTGGGACCCGTCCCATCTCCTTAGCCATGCAGCCTTGGGCAGAACTCTGGGCCTGAAGATCGAGGTTACTTACGTCCGCGCCGATGGGTCGGTGACTGTGACCAAACTCTCGGAATAATCGGAGTAAGCGGCCGCTCGATGGCATGGCCGAGGTCCCGCGGCCGCGGGATTCTCCTGATTTACCCGGTCCATCGGTAATGGGCTTTGAAGGACTGGAGGACGTGGTGGCAGACCGGAAAGCAAGATATCAACGAAGGCAAAGTGCGCGAGGCCGGAGGCAGCAAGAATCCCGGAGTGCGCGCCTGCGCAATCTGCGAAGCAGACTTCTCGTGGCCGCGGGTGGTTTCGCGGCAACCAGTTTGGTGGTTGGGGGTATCGTACTGTTCATGACCACGAGGAGCACATTTGGGAAGATTCTGCCTCCCACCGGCTATTCCGCTGCCCACCTCGAGACCTTCCCCCAGCAACAGATCAACAGCCAGCCGATACCGCGGCTGATTCAAGAACACGTCATGGAGCGCACCGCTGGACATACCAGGGGAAAGATGCTGGTGCAATACAACTGTGTTGAATACGAGTGCGAGCCCGGTCTGGTGGAGAAGCTTACGGAGATCGTGCTGAACTTCCCCTCGCATGTCTACTTGGCGCCCTACCCCACCATGGACGCCAAGATCGCCCTGGCGGCGCCGGGCAGGTTGCTGACACTCGAAGGCCTTGATGAGGCCAAGATACGTAAGTTCATCACCGAGAACCTAGACCGGTGACCGATGCAAACCAGCGAATCGAAGGTTGGCGCGGCCCCGGCCACCTTCAGGATAGATCGAACCCGGACCGCTCGGTAACGACGCCCCGCCGGCAGTCCTTACGTTGGGCAGGCGCCGATCACGGACCTGGCTCTCAGGAGCAGGGTCCAGACCAGAAAGATCACCGAGCCAATGCCCAGGTAAAGCTGCACCGGCTCAAAGTAGGCGAGCGCCCCCGATATACCCAGCAACACGATGACCAGCTTGTTGCAGATCGGGCAACCAACCGCTAGAAAAGTTAGGACTCCGCTGCCCATGGCCTTACCGCCACCGCCCTTCACCGAAGAGATGGCGAAGGTGCCAATCACCAGGCCAAGCAGCAAGCTTGAAGCTATCCAGATCACGTAGTCCTGGTCCCGGGCTGGGATCATCCGGATGAAATAGGGATTGCCGATCATCGCCGTAGGCACGCCCAGCACAACGAATGCGGCGGCGGCACCCATGGCGGCGGCGATCCATCCCCTGGGTCCGAAGAGCCGCAAGATTGACCAAAGGTCAGATGGCCGGACGGCGGCGCTCCGGTACACGTCTTTAAGTTGCCTGGCTTGAATCAACTGCCGCATCCATAGCGTGGTTTCATTCCCTTTGAGTTCCAGGACGGATTGTAATCAGGGCAGCCTTTCAGTGTCAAAAATGACGTGCCGGTGAATCTGCGCGTGTCACGGCAGTTGCCGCGGCCCGTACATCGAAACCCGGCTGGGCCGGGCAGGTCTTTCTACCGGCTCCGGGGCCTGCCGCCGAATCCCCCGCCGCCGAATATCCCGGCTCCTTCGGGTGGGTTCACGATCACCGACGCCGCATCGACCGGCGCTCCGCTTTCGAGGTCGCCGGTTACGATGACCAGGACCCGGTCTCCGGTGGACAGGTCACCGGCGGCAACCGTCTCGTAGATCTGGATGGCCGAGTCGTCGCCCAGAGTGACCTGGGTCTCGCCTGAATCGGTGGTGACGGTGAACGTGTTGCCGTCCACCGAAGCAATGGTTCCGCTCAAGATAACGCGGGATGAAGCGCCGCCGCCAAACCCGCCCCGGCCTCCGAATCCGCCCGCGCCGAATGTTGCTCCTTCCTCGGGCGGGTTCACGATAACCAACGTTGCCTCGACCGGGTCTCCACTTTCGAGGTCCCCGGTTGCTACGACCAAGACCCGGTCGCCACTGGATAGATTCCCGGCAGTCCCCGTCTCGTGGGTCTGGATCGTCGAGCCTTCGCCCAGGATCACCTGGGACTCGCCTGAATCGGTGGTGATGGTCAAGATATTGCCATTCACCGCGCCGATGGTGCCGCTCAAGGCGCCGCGGGCTGAGGTCCCGCCTCCGAAACCGCCCTGGAGGTTGTGGCCGTCCTCTCCCGATCTGAACCCTTGACCATCCCCGGAGGGGGCGTGCTGGCCGGTTTGGGATTCCCCTGCCAGTGCGGACCCCTGACCACCCGAGGCGCCGCCGCGCAGTTGACCGCCCGGCAGGCCGCCGCCCGCCGAGCCACCACCTGCCGAGCCCCCAAAGGAAGGCTGGGCTCCGCCGAACCGTTGTTGGAGGAGAGGGGTTTCGGGGAGTGCGCCGTCGTTCTGACTACGGCCCAACGCCAAACCGGCGGAGAAAGCGCCGCCGATGGCCCCGCCGATGATGATGACGGTGACCATCAATAACAGAAATCCCTTTGTGCTCATTCTCTAGTTCCCTTTGAAATCCAGCTGAATTTTCGCTGAGACTATTTAATCGAGGCTATTTATTCGTAACGCAGGGCGTCGATGGGGTGCAGTCTGGCCGCCCGCATGGCGGGATAGATACCGAAGAACAGGCCGATTCCGACGCCGACCACCAGGGCCAGCACGGCGATGTCTCCACTGAAGGTAGTCTGGAAAGTCTGGCCGCCCAGGGTCCGGCCATCCAGAGCCCAGGACAAAACCGTACCAAGCCCCACGCCCAAGGCGCCGCCGCCCAGACTCAGCAACGCCGCCTCCGCGAGGAACTGGAACATTATGTCTCGGCGCTTGGCCCCCATGGCCTTGCGGATGCCGATCTCCCGGGTCCTCTCGGTCACCGACACCAGCATTATGTTCATGATCCCGATGCCGCCAACCAACAGCGAGATCCCGGCGATGGCCCCCAGGAACACGATGAAGGTGTTGGTGGTCTCCTCCAGGGTCTCGATGGTCTCCTGCTGGCTGGAGATGGTGAAATCGTCATCGCCGGTGATCCGGTGGCGGAAGCGGAGCACCGTGGCCACCTCGTTCACGGCCTGTTCCATGGAGTTCACGTCAACGACCTGTACGTTGATGGTCTGGACCGAAACGCCGCCCTGGGCCGTGCGCGAAGAGGAAAGGCGGTTGTACACCGTGGTGATGGGCACAACAACCTGGTCGTCAAACGAGCCAAAGAATCCGCCGCCCTTGCTTTCCAGGACGCCGATGACGATGAACTGCCGTCCGCTGATCCGCACCGGCTGGCCGACGGGGTCGCGGAAGCCAAAGAGGTCTTCGGCGACACTTGAACCCAGCACCACCACCTGGGAACTGCGGTCCAGGTGAGTCTGGGTGATGAACTGACCCGAAGCCATGGTGAACTCCCGGACAAACTGGTACTGGGGTGTGACCCCAACTATCTGGGTGAAGGTGTTCTCCCGGCCGGCCACCACCTGTCCGCTGGTGCTGAGCTCCGGCGCAACCGACATCACCGATGGGGCAAGGGCCGGGTCTTGGAGGGCGTTCGCATCTTCCAGGGTCAGCGTTGACGCGCTACCCTGCCCGCCGAACACCCCGCCCTGGGAAACGCCGCCCGGGCGGACGAAGAGCAGGTTGGTGCCCAGGGATTGGATACGTTCGGTGATGGCTTCCTGCGCTCCCCGGCCGATGGACATCAGGGAGATCACCGCCGCCACTCCGATGACGATCCCCAACAGGGTCAGGCCGGCCCGCAGCTTGTTGGTGGCCAGCGACGATATCGCGGTGATCAGGACGACCCCGAGGCTCATCGCGTCCCTCCCAGTGGAGCGGACCGGGAACGGACAAATTCCCCGGACGTCTGGTCGCTCACCACGGCCCCGTCGCGCATGGAAACGACCCTGTTGGTGGATGCGGCGATCTCCGGGTCGTGGGTGACGATCAACACGGTGATGCCGTCGTCGTCGCGCAACTGATGGAGGATGTTCATGATGTCATTTCCGGACTGGGTGTCCAGGTTGCCGGTGGGTTCGTCGGCCAGGATGATGGACGGGTCCTTCACCAGGGCGCGGGCGATGCCCACCCGCTGCTGTTCGCCCCCGGAGAGTTCAACGGGCCGGTGTTTCAACCGGTGCCCCAGGCCGACCTTCTCCAGCGCGGCGATGGAGCGCTGCCGTCCATCCTTGCCCCCCCGATAGAGCAACGGCAGCTGCACGTTGGCCAGGGCCGACAGCCTGGGCAGCAGGTTGTAGGTCTGAAAGATGAACCCGATCTTGCGGCCCCGCAGTTCGGCCAATTGATTGTCGCTGAGGTGCCCAACATCATCCCCATCCAACAAATATCGTCCGCTGGTGGGCACGTCGAGACAACCGAGAATGCTCATCAAGGTGGACTTTCCGGACCCGGAAGGGCCAACGATAGAGAGCAGTTCCCCCTGCTCCACGGTCATGGAGATTCCGGCCACCGCATTCACGGCCACTTCGCCCATGGCGTAGACCTTGGTGACTTCGTCCAGCTCGATCAGCGGGGTCAATTGTGGTCTCCGGCCACCACTATTTGAGATCCGCCTCTGCCGCCGCCTCCACCGAAACTGCGGAATTGACGGAAGGCGCCGAATCGATCGGTCGCGGTCTGGGAACTCTGCATCACCACCCGGTCGCCCTCCTGGAGTCCCGCCCGCACCTCGGTCCAGAAATCATCGCTGCTGCCCAGCACCACCGGGCGCTCCACGATCCCCAGACCGGTCTGCACCTTGACCGTTGGGGCTTGGAAGCTGCCGAAGATGGCTTGCTGAGGGACCAATAGCACATTCAACCGCTGTTCCAATATCAGGTCGGCCACTGCGCTGAGTCCGTCCCTCAGTTGCAGGTTATCGGGGACCTGGACCCGGACCCGTACCGGATAGGTAACCACGCCCTGTTGGTTGGTGGCGGTTGAAGCAATCTCGCTCACGACCCCGGACAGGGTCTGCCCCGGCAAGGCGTCCAGCGTTACCGACGCGGTAATCCCCTCTCTCAGCAGCAGGATGTCGATCTCGTCCACGATCCCGTCCATCTCCACCACTGACGGGTCAACCACCTCGACGATCGCGGCGTTCGCGCCCACCTGGTCGCCTTCAGACACGGACACCAGGGAGACAAACCCTTGAAACGGCGCCCTGATGAAGACGGCATCCAGTTTCTCCAGGGCCGCGGCATGGGCCGCTTGGGCTGCGGTCAGTCTCGATTCCAGAAGAGCGAGGTCCGCAACATTGGGCGACAGGAGGTCCGCAAGGTCTTGATCCGCCTGCACCAAGTTTGCCACCGCCACGTCGATCTCCCTGGAACGTAGCGCCACCGCCACGGCGTCCGGCACTGCGATCAAAATGGCAAGACCTTCGGCGCTGGGCGACAAGAGGTCCTGCAGGTCTTGATTCGCCTGCTCCAGACTTGCCGCCGCCACGTCGATCTCCTTGGAACGGAGCGCCACCGCCACGGCGTCGGGCCCGGCAATCATATCGGCCAGGTCCAGTTCTTCTTTGCCGAGTTTGGCCCACGCCTGCACGATGTCGGCCTCAAGCAGGCTGACCTGGACCGGGCCGGCCCCGCTTTCGATGGCGGAAAGGCCCAACCTCAGGGCCGACAACTCCGCCTCAGCCACCGTCGCATCCGATCCGGAGGCTAGGACCGCTTCCAACATGGTCCGGGCGTCTTCTATCTTCCCCAATTGGGTTTCCAGTGACGCCGTGACGGCGCCGGCGCCCAGGTCGGCCAGCAACGCTGCAGCCTCGGCCAGGTCCGACTCCGCCTTGTCTTTCCCCACCACCAGTTGCTCAAGAGGCACCAACTCCGCGTTGGCCAAGTCCAACTCCTTCTTTCGGCCGGTCAGCAACTCCTGGAACTGTTGAATGGGCCCCTCAAACCCCGGTAACCCGGCGGCCTGAGATTCAAGAAAGCCCTCCAACTGCAGGGCGATGTCGTCGTAGAACCTCTGCGCTTCGGTTTGGTCGATCCGCGCCCGGTCAAGTTTGACGACATTAACCGTTTCGTAAGCCTCCAGTGCATTCCGAGCGTCCACCAAAGCCGCCTCGGCGTCCACCTTATTAAGCAGCGCCTGAGCCAGGCCCTGGGAACGGATACGCCCCAACAGCCCCAGCGCTTCTTCGGCCTCTTGCACCTGCAACCTGGCGCTGGCCACAGACTGTTCTTGGGTCTTTATCTGGTCTTGAGAGAAGGGGATGCTAACTTCGACCAAAGCCTCTTTAGCGGCCTGGAGACCGAACTCGCCGCTGGCCACTTTCTGCCGGGCCTGGGCCAGATTCAGCGCCGTGGAATCGAGCAGTTCGTCCAAGGCCCCTTCCGCGGCCTGGAGATCGAACTGGGCGCCGGCCACCTTCCGCCGGGCCTGGGCCAAACTCAGCGCCGTGGGGTTGACCAGATCGTCCAGAGCCTTTTGCGCCGCTATAACGTCGACCTGGGCCTGGGCGGCCGCTTGGGCCAGATTCGCGGCGGTGGCGGCGTCCAGCTTGGCAAGTTCCTGCCCGGCCGTAACACTTTGGCCGGACCGGACCAGCAGCCGGTCCACCGTCCCGGCCGTGCCGAAACTCATGGTCTGGCGGTTGGGGAACTCCAGACTGCCGCTGGTGGTGACCTGGCGGACCAGGTCGCCGTAGCCTATGGGAATCAATTGCTGATCCTCTTCCAGGCCGCTGGAAGAGCCACCGCTGGATAGCTCATACCCGGCGTAGGTGGCTCCGCCGGAGGCCAACAGCACCACCACCAACACCAGGGCCTGCACCGGCCGTAGTGTCTTCAAGGACGCGTAGAATCTTTTCATTAAATATTTACTCCAAAGCGGCCGGGCTGCTTGGCGCGGCGATGGGCAATTCGAATACGAACCGGGCGCCGGAGGGCACAACGTTCTCTACGTGGATCGTCCCGCCGTGGACTTCCACCAACTGTCTGGCTATGGTGAGGCCCAGACCCGCTCCGCCGGTGGCCCGGGAGCGCGAGGGGTCGGCCCGGTAGAATCGGTCGAACACCCGGTCCTGGTCTTGGGGCGGGATCCCGCTTCCGGTGTCGGCCACGGCCACCCGGACCTTCCCGCCGCCGGCCGCTCCGGCGCTGAGCGTAACGCTGCCCCCCTCCGGAGTGTGAGTGATGGCGTTCTCCAATAGATTGCTGACCACCTGAGCGATGCGGGTGGCGTCCATGTCAACATCGGGCATGGCATCCTCGGTTTCCAAGCTCACTCTTATCCCCTTGGCCTCCGCCCTCGGGCGCACGGCGTCGACGCAGCCCCGGAGCACGTCCGGCATCCGGCCCGGTATGCGGTGCAACTGGAGTGCGCCGGCCTCCGCCTGGGCCACCAGCCTCAGGTCCTCGACCAGACGTCCAAGGTGTCTGACCTGCCCGTAGATGGTCTCTATGGTGTCTTCATCGGGCTGCAACAGGCCGTCTTTCACCGCTTCCAGATAGCCTTGAATGTTTGAAACCGGGGTCCGCAGTTCGTGGGCCACGTCGGCCACCAGATTACGCCGTTGCCGTTGGGCGTCCTCCAGGTTCTCCGCCATGGAATTGAACGCCAAAGCCAATTGCTGGAACTCGCCGGCGCCTTCGGCTGGGACCCTTCGGGAGAAATCTTCCGTGCCCAGGTGTTGGGCCGCTTCGGCGAGGCTCTTTATTGGGGCCAGCAGTTTTCGAGACAGGATGGAAACCAGAAAGGTGCCCAGGGCCGCCGCGGCAAGACCGGTCCAGAGCAGGGACCGGTTGACCGTGGACACCAGGCTGGCTACCGCCGGCTCGGGGATGCCTTCGGGGCCGGTGTCGGGCGCAACCGAGAAGGACCCCACCTGTTGGCCGCCCACCAGCACCGGAAACCGGCGTGACTCGTGAAGCGGGCGCTCCCGCCGCCCGCCGAAGCGTAGATGGGAGTCGCCGATCACCTCTCCGTTCAGGGCGCGGACGATGATCCTCCGTCCCGCCAGCGGGCCAGCTTGCTCCAACACCGACTGCAACTGGGCCAGGTCACGGCGGTCGGCGTAGAACCGGGAGATCACCTGCTGTACCCGGGCCGTGCGGGCGTTTTCCTGTCTCTCCTCGAACCGCTCCACTTCTTTCTCCGCGGCGTAGCCCACGTAGAAGCTGACTCCGGCCAAGGCCAGGGCCAGCACGACGGTGAATCCCAGCACCAGGCGGAACTGGAGACCGAAGAAAAACCTAGCCATTATTCAACCTGTAGCCGCTGCCGTATACGGTTTGGATGCGTTTGGCCGTGCCGGGGACGGCGTCGACCTTGCGGCGCAGGCTGGACATATGGGCGTCCACGGTCCGGTCAAATCCGTCGAAATCATAGCCAAACACCCGGTCGATGATCTGTTCCCGGGTGAAGGTACGGCCCGGTTCCCGGACCAACAGGGCCAGCAGCCGGAATTCCGTGGGGGTGAGGGCGATGGGCGTGCCCGCCACGCTGACCGTCCGCTGTCTGAGATCCACGGCAAAGGGCCCGGACTCCAACAGCACCGGCCCGGTGTCGTCCCGCTCCCGGGCGGTGCGCCGGAGAACGGCGCGTACCCTGGCAGCCAATTCCCTGGGGCTGAAGGGTTTGGTCACGTAGTCATCGGCCCCAAGGTCGAAGCCGGCCAACCGGTCGTCCTCCTCAACCATGGCGGTCAACATGACCACCGGCACCGACGACTCGGCGCGAAGGATCCGGCAGACCTCCATGCCGTCCATCCGTGGCAGCATCAGGTCCAGGACGATCAAGCTGGGCTGTTCCTTCCGGGCCAATTCAAGGCCGGCCACTCCGTCGTTGGCCGCGATCACCTCGTGCCCGTCCCGCTCCAGATAGAGCCGGACCAGTTTCACCACGTTCGGGTCGTCGTCCACCACCAGTATCTTGCTGCCTGGCTCAGGTTCATCGGCCAATGGAAATCTACTCCCTGGGCTGGTTGGAGACCGCTCTAGCTGGTTTCGGTTAGCTAACATATATCATAATCGAGCAGGGGGAGCGGCAGGTTTTCGACCTGCCGCTCCCCGGTGGGTTATTGGGCGGTTAAGCTTGCCGGAATCTTCGGAACCACCATTCCTCAGTAGGAGGCGCCGCTGCCTTCCGGAACATCACCACCCGGTCCGGAGAATCCCAGGCCGTTGGAGCGCTGGCCAAACGCGGAGCGCAGATCACCCCAGCCGGGGAAGTCCCCACCATCGGGAAGCTGCCTCAGGCTGGACGACTGCCCGCCGTCGGGACGTTGGCCCCGGCCGGGGAAGTCCTGACCGCCAAAGTGCTGTCCTCTGAACTCGCGTCCGCCGAAGCGCTGGCTCGGACCGCCGTCCTCACCTTCGCCGCCGCCACCAAACCCGAACAGCCGGTGGCCGTTGCGGTGCAGGTTCGGCCCGTCCGGGCGCGCCTCGTACCACTCCAGATAGGCGTCAGCCTGCTCCTGGGTCAGCCTCCCCGCCTCCACCATGTGGTCCAGCCGGTGCTGGAGGCGATCGGAGCGGACCTCCTGAATAGCCCCCTCCAAAGCGTCCTGAACGGTCTGCTGGTCCAGTCCCAGGGTCTCGGCCACTTTGGCGGCCACCTTCCCCTTGGGGGATTCTTCTTCCCCATCTCCGTTGTGGGCCAGGACCGAGGCGCCCGTCAGCCCAGCCGCCAGGATTCCCGTAACCAGGGGTATCATCAACCATTTGCGTTTCATCTCTCGATCTCCTAAAGGTCTTGCTGGTTTCCATGCGCCGCGACGTTGCATGTTTCCAATGTACCGTCAAACTTTTAAGGAAATTTGAAGGTCTCAACGTGTCCGAGGCGTTTCCAGTTCGACCGAACCCCGCCAAAGCGGTCGGGAACCTTTGACCAGGGCGTGGAGTTCTGTTTCATGAGCGCGGTGGCGCGGCGGGGAGGTCTGCCGGTTGAGCGCCGGACCGTTTCGCGCCCGGAAACCAGATGCCTTATCCGATATGGTTGCCGGGAGTATTCCGCTGGGGTTCCCAGACCGCAACCGCCGGAACCGGCGGATGCCAGCCCTCTTGAGAAAGACCAGAAAAGCCCGGAAAGATTCAGCAAAGAAAAGACCGCCGTTGGGGGTCAACGACGGTCGGGAGCCGCGCTTGGGGGCCGGCAACTCAGGAAGCGCCGGGGGGGTTACGGCGCTGCTTGGGAAGATCAACTCCGTCCTGGGGAATCGCTTTGACCTCCGGCAATTCCACGAACATCCGGTTGAGGGCCCGGACCTCACGCACCTTGTTCTCAAGGGCTTTGGACTGGTGCACCAACAATTCCTCCAGGTGCCGATGGTGGCTGGAGCTCTCCAGATCCTCGCTTTGCTTCTCCAGAGCTTCGTTGACGGCATCGATGAGTCTGGCCTTGCTAACCGGCTTGACCAGGTAATCAAGAGCCCCTTCTTTGACCTGGGAAATGGCGACCTCCATCCGGTCCACTGCTGTCACGAACAGGACGGCGATCCAGGGATACTTTCCCTTCATCTGCTGGAATAGCTCCAGCCCCGACATCCCCGGCATCAGGACATCGATAACGGCCAAATCGATGGCTTCAGAGGCAAGCACTTCCAGAGCTGCCTGCCCGCTGGAGGCGGTGAAACAGATGAATCCGGCGTCTTCCAGATTCTCCTGGTGGAGGTCTAGGAGGCCTTCTTCGTCGTCAACGACTAAGATCTGGTGATTCCTGTTCCCTGTTCTCGTCATCGTAAGTCAGGGTTTCCCAGCATCGCAAATTGCTCGTATCTCGAACGGAGAGAGATTGATATGCCTTCGGCAAATCTATAACGTTAAATTTAGATTGACGGTAACCATTCGGCGGCGATGGCAGCGAATATACCCGTCCAAATATCTTCCCGCATCAATCTGTTAATTTCAAATGTGGGCGGACCGGACCTAGGCCTGGAACCGGGCTGGTCAGCCCGTTTTTCGCCCTTGGCATGATCCAAAGGGATGAAATTAGGTCCCAATGCACGATGTTTATTTAACCTGGAATATTTTTTGACGGGCCGATCATCCTATTCATGATGCCCGATGGGCTTCAAGCCCGGAGGTGGGTTAATGGACTTGCCGCAGTCCAAAATACTGGTGGTTGACGACGAACCGGAGATGCTTTCGCTCCTCATGGAATGGCTGGAGGAGGACGGGCACGATGTGACGACCGCCACCAATGGGTGGGATGCCCTCGAGATCTTCGTGGACCGGAAACCAGCTCTCACGATCACCGATCTACGCATGTCCGGAATGGACGGGTTTCAGTTGATCCGCCGCATCAGGGAGATTTCGGACACCCATGTGATGGCCCTGACCGCCATGGGCAGTGAAGAGCACACCGTCCGGGGATTCGAGATGGGCGCCGATGAATATCTGGTGAAGCCGGTATCCAAGAGGGTGTTTCTGGCCCGTGTGAGATCGATTCTGCGGAGAGCGGTCCCAGACGCGGAATTGGCCTTGGGGTATCAAGACAGTATCCTCTCGTTGAACTTCCTCTCCCACGAGACTCAGGTGCGCGGAGAAACCCTCCACCTGCGTCCCACCGAATTCAGGCTGCTGGCGTACATGGTTCAGAACTCCAACCGGGTCTTGAACCATCAGGAATTGCTGGACCAAGTTTGGGGGGAGCAGATGGGCTCGCTGGACAGCCTTAAGTGGTACATCTCCGCCCTGAGAGACAAGATCGAAGACGACCCGCGCAATCCCAAGGTCATCGTCACCTTTTCGCGGGTAGGCTACCGGTACTCTCCCCCGCCCGATCACTCCCAAACGGGCTAACCTCCATCTCAGACTCGGCTATGGGGAGTTTGACTGTCACCGTGGCCCCCGATCCCTCGGAGCTTTGAATCTCCACGCTGCCCTGGTGCATCTCCAAGATATGCTTGGCCGCGAACAGGCCCAATCCTTGCCCCTGAGATTTGGTGCTGTGGAACGGCTCAAAGAGGTGCTCAAACTCGTCTGACGGGATTCCAACGCCGTTGTCGCTGATCCTCACCGCGACGAACTCGCCTTCGCGGGTGGCATCGATGCTGATCCGCCCCCCTTCCTCAACGGCCTCCAGAGCGTTGGAGAAGAAGTTGGACAGGGCTTCCCGGATCAGGACCGGGTTCCCCCGGACCTTGGGCAGGTCGTCGGAGTAGGACCAGCGGGTTTCGATGCGCTTGGAGGTCCTGAGCCCGGCCATTCCCAAACTCTCATCCAAGAGTTCCCGGATGTCCAAAGCCACCCATTCTTGCCGGCCGATGTAGGTGAATGTCTGGGTCAGTTCCTGGATCCGCCAACCAGCCTCCTGGGCGATATCGACGTGCCGGCGCTCACGGGTTCCCTCTTCAAGGCGGTCCTGAAGCCCTTCCAGACGCCCCAGCATGATGGCCAGCGGATTCTTGATCTGATGGGCCAGGTCCAGAGAGATGGCGCCGATGGAGGCCATCTTGGCCGAGCTGACGATTCGCCCTTGGAGGGCTTCCAAGCGCTCTAGCGCATCTTCCAACTGGGTGTTGCTGCTGGCCAAGCGGGAGAACGCCACGTAGATGATCGCAACGGGTATTATCAACGCCACACTGGCCCAGGGGCTTTCTTGGTAAACCACGGCGCCCAGGAAACCGAAGGAAAGCAGGCTCAATTCGGCGGCGCCATTCTCCTTGGTGCCCACCCACCAGAACACCAGCGGGTTTATGTTCATCTCCAGGCTGACCACCGCCGTGATCAAGGCCGTATTGGAGATGTACATGGCCGCGGCGGCAAGAATGATGAGCGGTGTGAGGTAGTCCCCCGTGGTTCCCAGGGTGTGAAACAGGTAGGAGGTGATGCCGGTGGTGATGGCGATTTCACCCAGGTTGAACGGGTACTTGTGGTAGGGGTGCCGGTACCCGGGAAGCTTCAGCCGTTCTCCCAGGCTTCTGACGATGACATAGGAAATCAACTTGCCCACCACGGCGACGAACACCGCTATTCCAGGCTCCAATAGCAGGGCGACGCCGAAGAGGACGGCGGTGCTGATGTCCGCGGTGGCCCTGGGAGCCACCGGCAACGGGAAGCTGCCCGAAACGATGATCAGGAGCAGGAAGAAGGCGGTGCTCGCCACGATGTTCAGGCTCCATTCTTCGTCCATGCCCAGGGCGATCATGGACACGAGACCCGCCAAGGCCACACATGCGGTGAAAAGATTAACTCTTATGGGAAGACCTGGTCCCATGTGGTTACTCGGTCTCCGGCATATCAGGATGTTGGATCAAGAACGGGTCCGCCGAAGGGCTGGCTAGGTCCTCCCCCTTCCATCCACAAAGGGGGTGTGGAGCGCGGGATCCCACGCCTTGAGGCCGGACCCAGCCCTCAGGCGTTGGATGAGACCCCGCGCGGAGAATTTCGTGATCGGAGCCAAGCGGCCCTAAGGATGAATTCTCGGATAAGTCCATGAAACTCACACATTGAACTGGCCGGACCCTGTATTCAGCGCACGGTAGCGATGAATCCATTTCCGGAACCCGGTCACCTGGCAACATCGCCGCACCCCATCCCGCGGGAGGCTGGTTGTTCACATAATAACGTAAACCGATGCACCAGGTGGCCGGAGCGCCATCGGGCTGCTTCAGATGACATCTCAGCCCAATTGCAATGGAGCGCTTTACGGGTGAATTCCGCTTGCGCCGGTCTCCAATTCTGCTTTGGTCGAGTCTACGATCGAATTTCGTACACAAAACGGTTTTTCGTTCTCAGACCCTCGCTTCAACAATATGG
>JACZXN010000278.1 GCA_022571575.1 Chloroflexota bacterium
CCCCGTCATACACGTCCACCTCGCCGCTCTTTCTGAGATCGAGTTGGCGCTTGAACTCGGCCACGGCCTCCCAGGCCACGGCCCGGTCCCGTTCTCCGTTGCCGCAGACCGCGCCCCTGACGCCCACGATGTCGGGATTGATGCGGGCCAGTTCGTCCAGGTCGGAGATCTTCAGATGCCCGGACAGCGCCGTGCTCATACCCAGTTCCTTGCCCCGGAGCACGATGTCCTTAAGGACGTTCTCCGGCATGAAATCGAAGAGGTTGCGCCCGTCCTTGGTCAGGGTGTCGATGAGGAAGCCGTCGCACTGGCCGTCCCTGGCCAGGTCGACCATGCACAGGGGGTCCAGGCCGTTCTCGAACAGCTCATTGTCGGCGAATACGGAGCCGACCAGCTTGGTGTTGAAGCCTTCCAGGGCCATCCGGGCCTCCCGGAGGACCTCCACCGCTTTGTCGTAGCTCGCTTCTTGGAACCCCACCTTCACCGAAGTGGCGTCCATCATGGCTGCCGCATACACGGCCATGGCCACGGTCCCAGGCTGGAGGGGAACCACGCCCAGGGTCACGCTGACGTGTTTCTCCACCGGCATGATGCCCCGGACCGCCTTGACGATGTTTGGATGACCGGAACCGACCAGGGCTTCCTGCAGGTTCTTGACGTCCACCACGTCGGCGCCGCCCTGCTCGGCCTCCAACGCCTCCGCCACGTTCTGGACGCTGACCATGAGCAGCATGCCCGAGGCGAAGTTGTTATTGCCGTCGAGCCATGAACCGCGTGACTTGGCGGGCACGGCGGGGACCGTGGGGGCGGGAGGGGCGGGCTTGGGCTTCAGGGGCTCCAGTTCTTCTCTCAGTTGCGACTTCTCCACGGGCGTCAGATCGAAGAGCGGAGGCCGCACCGACCCGGCGGAAAGGCCCATGAGCTCGGCCCAATGCTTGACCATGGACACGGGCAGAGCGCCGTTGTACTTGGTCATGATCTTGGTCCACCAGGTGTCGGAGAGCTCTTTCAACCGGCGCAGGTGGGTTTCGTAGAACGCCTCGTCCAGGTCTCCCTGGCAGGCCCGGTCGATCCACTGGACGTAATTATTGGCGCCGGGCACGTCGAAGCGCCAGTCCGAGGTGTTGGCGAACATGACCTGTTGATGTATGCCCAGTTCTTTACCCTTGAAAAAGATCCACTCGTCGGGGGTGCTGATGACGTAGTCCTTCCCCAAAGATAAGTGAGTTTCAATCGAAATCTGCTGGTTGAAGCTGGCCTCTTTGATTCCCACGACGTTGGGGATGCCGCACAGTTGTCCCAGCCCGTAGGGGCTCATGGTGATGCCGAACTGGGGCGAGTTGTAGAACATGATGGCCAGGTTGGTGCTGTCGGCCAAGAGCCGCACGAACGCCACCACCTGGTCCTCGGTCTTGGTGGCCATGTAGGACGGCGCGACGATCAGGAGGTCGAACCCCCGGTCCTCGGCGTGCTGGGCCAACGAGATCATTTCGGCGGCGGAAGTATGGGTGACGTGGGCGCCGATGGGCCAACTGCCCGCGGCCTCTTCGGCGACTGCGTCCATCACTTCGATCCGCTCATCGTAGGTCAGGCTCCAGAATTCGCCCATGTTCCAGGTGCAGCCGGCGCCCGTGGTGCCCAGGCTGCGGACGTGGCGGACGTTCCGCTTGATGCCTTCAATGTCGATGCGGTTATCCGGTGTGAAGGGCGTGACCAGAGTGGTCCACTGTCCCTTGAGCGTCTCCCAAGCCCATTCCTGAGCTTCATGTTTCTTGTAACTCGCCATCGCTTTTGCCCTCCATCAGGGGATATATCGAAATATTCTACGGCCGTATGCTGGCGGCGGTTCCTTGGTACCAGACATTCCGGCCTCCTGGACGCTCTGGCCCGCCGGACAGACCAGCGTCCCAGCCACGATCAGTCTGCTATTCCTCGTCGCCGTATTGTTCCTTAAGAGAGTCTACCACCGCCGGGTCGGCGAGCGTGCTGGTGTCTCCCATCGCCCGGCCTTCCGCCACGTCCCGGAGCAGGCGGCGCATGATCTTGCCGCTGCGGGTCTTGGGCAGTTCGGCGGCGAAAATGATGTCGTCGGGCCGGGCCATGGCGCCGATCTTGCCCGCCACGTGGGCCTTCAACTCGATGATGACATCGTCGGACATGGCCACGTTGTCCTTCAGGGTGACAAAGGCGACTATCGCCTGGCCCTTGATCTCGTGGGTCTTGCCGATGCAGGCGGCCTCGGCCACCTTGGGGTTGTCCACCAGGGCGCTCTCCACCTCCATGGTGCCGATGCGGTGGCCGGAGACGTTGATCACGTCGTCCACCCGGCCCAGCAGCCAGAAGTCTCCGTCCTCGTCCACCTTGGCGCCGTCGGCGGTGAAGTAGATGTCGGGGTACCGCGACCAGTATTGCTCGACGTACCGCTCCGGGTCGCCGTAGATGGTGCGCAGCATGGAGGGCCAGGGTTTCTTGATGACCAGGTAGCCGCCTCCTCCGGGGCCCACCGGCTCGCCCTTCTCGTCCAGGATCTCCGCCTCGATGCCGGGGAAGGCGCGGGTGGCCGAGCCGGGTTTCAGGGTTGTTATTCCCGGCAGGGGCGAGATCAGGATGCTGCCGGTCTCGGTCTGCCACCAGGTGTCCACCACGGGGCATCTGCCGCCGCCGATGTTCTTGTGGTACCAGATCCAGGCCTCCGGGTTGATGGGCTCGCCCACCGAGCCCAGCAGGCGCAGGCTGGAGAGGTCGTGCATCTGGGGATAGCTTTCGCCCCAGCGCATGAAGGTGCGGATCGCCGTGGGCGCGGTGTAGAGGATGGTCACGCCGTACTTGGCGACGATGGCCCAGAACCGGTCCCGGTCGGGATAGTCGGGTGATCCCTCGTACATCACCGATGTGGCGCCGTTGGCCAACGGGCCGTAGACGATGTAGCTGTGGCCGGTCACCCAGCCGATGTCGGCGGTGCACCAGTAGGTGTCGTTCTCCTTGATGTCGAAGATCCATTTGAAGGTGGCGTAGGCGCCCAGCAGGTATCCGGCCGTGGTGTGGACGATGCCCTTGGGCTTGCCGGTGGTGCCGCTGGTGTACAGCAGGTAGAGCATGTCCTCGCTGTCCATCTGTTCCGGCTCGCAGGTGAGGGGCTGGCCCTCGATCAGGTCGTGCCACCAGATGTCCCGGCCGTCCACCATCTTGTCGTCGGCGCTCTCGGTGCGCCGCACCACCACCACTTTCTCGATGCTGGGCGCGCCGTTTCCTTCTCCGTTGGCTTTTTTCAATGAGTCGTCGGCGTTCTGTTTCAGAGGTATGATGCCGCCGCGGCGGTAGCCTCCGTCGGCGGTGATCAATATCTTGGACTTGGAGTCGTTGATGCGGTCGCGCAGGGACTCGGCGCTGAACCCGCCGAACACAACGCTGTGGGGGGCCCCGATGCGGGCGCAGGCCAGCATGGCGATGGGGAGCTCGGGGACCATGGGCAGGTAGATGGTCACCCGGTCGCCCTTCTTGACGCCCAGGCTTTTCAGGCCGTTGGCGAA
>JACZXN010000279.1 GCA_022571575.1 Chloroflexota bacterium
GGCTGTGCGGTGGATCCCGCGATGGCGAATCATTGCAGCTTGAACTTTCCGATATTTCCGCGCTCGAATCCAAGTTAAAGAAGGTCGCGTCCGAGAAGGCGGACCTCGAAGAGAAAAAGGCTGCCCTCGAAGCAGAGCTTCTTACGGTGGAATTACAGCGCGGCGATGCGCGGACCGCTTTTGGAGAAGTAAAGGCGCTTTGTTCGCGGGTAGAAGCCGAACTCGGCGAACGCCGGGAACGCCTGCGGGTGAGCGACGCTCGATTCGAGGACTGAGCCTGGCCGTAGCGTGGCCCTGGCCCGCCGGTCTCAGGGGCTGCTCAACTGCTCGGCGAACCGGGCCAACGAGGTTTTCACTCGGTTCAAGACCGGAGGCACGCCGTCCTGGGTCTGCAGCACCCCGCAATAGGCCGACAATTCGTTCAGCCGCTCGCCCAGCAGCCGCCAGGCCGCCGGCTGGTGGGGCAGGGTATTGAAGTCCTTGGGAAAGCGGAAGCTCGGCCCCGCCGTCAGACCTGGATGACTGGGGCCGGCCGGCATGGTGGTCAAAGCCTCGCCCAGCGGGGTGATCACGTCCAGCATGATGGACACAGTGATGTCCGAAAGCTTCCTGAGCTGCTCATCCGACTCCTCCGTGTGCAGCAGCAACCGGCCGGTCAGGTGCATCAGCACCTCGTAGCACCCGTCGAACAGATTGCTGATGTCGGTGCTCAGCGGGTCTTCGATCAGGTTGGCCTCGCTGATGTCGGCCACGTCGCCGGGCAGGATGGAATAGGGGTTCCCTATCACCGGCCGCCCTGGCTCGAATGCTGGGTCATCTTCCAGCAACTGGTCATATTCCACCAACATGGCCACGAACCGCCCGTAATGGGAGTCAGCGGACTCGCTGCGGGCGCCCTCTCCCTGCTCCACGATCCCCTCTATGGCGGCCACCGCCGACTCCAGGCCGGTGACCGGGATCAGGCCCGGCAGGCCGAAATACGATGGGTTGATCTGCGCCTCCGGGGGGCCAAGGAACAGCTTCTCCTCACCGTATTTCTGGGTCAGGTAGGTGAACCCATCCTCGATGCCCCGGTAGAGGTGGCCCACGGTCTGGTATTGCCGTTCGCTGGAGAAGATGTCGGTGAACCGGCCCAGCGACTGGGCGGGCTGGCTCGAACTGCCCGGAGCGCCGGTGTCCTGGTTAGAGGGGCTCTCGATGAACACGAAGCTGGCCAGGGTCTCCCGGTTGAAGCGGGCGAGTTGCAGCCGGAAAGACGGCGGGTAAGCCCGGGGGTTCGAGGGCAGGTTGGGACGCCGGATATGGGGCGCGCCTCCCACCGCCGTGAGCAGGTTGCAGGCCAGGGCCATGTGCACCATCTCCTGGATGGAGATCTGGAGCAACCCCCCTCGCCACCGCCTGGCGATGGCCAACTGCTCTTGGGTTATGCCCTCGCTGACGTCTTTCTTGATGCTGAAGGCGGCGAAAAGGTAGCAGCACATGATGCCGTGCTCCAGTTCGGCCGCTTCCGTGAGCAGGTAGATCAGTTGGGCCCTGTTCTCGATCCTGACCGGAGCGTCCATCGATATAAATCCTCTTGATGGCCCCGGACCGCCCTTCCAGGACCGTGCCGGGGCATTCGCTTGTTCAATGTTTTTAACGGGTCAGCGTTGGAGCCGCGCCCGCCATGCATCGCCATCGGAAAGCACCATCTTGGCCCACTCGTCCACCGGCAGGCTGAGACTTGCCTGATACCTTCGCGTCACCTCCACCAGGCGGTCGTGGGAGCTGGTGTCGACCAGAACGTTGGACAGCGGCCAGGCCAGGCCCTGCCCGCCGCCACCCTCTCTAAAGCCGGTTTGCGCTTCCTCAAGGAGCAACAGGGCCTGGTCCGTGTCGCCCCGGAACTGCGCGGCCATCCCCAGTCCCAACGACACCGCGGCGGCGCCGTGGCGGTCGCCGATGTCGCCCATCAACTTCAGACCTTCTTGGTAGAGCAGGACCGCTTTATCCGGGTCGCCGGAGCCCAATGCGATATTGCCCAGAGGAAGGAGGACCCAGGCAACGAAAGTGCTGTCGCCGACCCGGCGGAAAATCTCCAAGGAACGGATGTATAGCTCCGATGCCCGTGACATGTCTCCCATCAACCAGGCGCTGGACCCGAGGAACCAGCCGTAGAAAGCGTCTCCCCATTCGAACCCGAAGGACTGGTACGCCGCCTGACATTCGGCGGTCCCTTGGGTGGAGGCATCAAGGTCACGCAGCCACCAAAGCATCACGGCGTCGTAGTTGTCGGCGGTCTGCACCCCCTGTCCGTCTCCCAACTCCACGAAGCTGGCCCGGGCCTGGCGCACCTGCTCGCGGCACCCTTCCAGGTCATCCAGCCGTACCATGGTGCTGAGAAAGCCGCAGTTGAGGAGGGCATAGGCTCTGGACGATTCAGTTCCCCCCTCGGCGGCCAACACCCGGTCTAGCCATTCCGTGCCCTCCGCGACGTGCCGCCGTACTATCCAGAACCAGAACAGGGCGGCCGCGGTACGTTGTCCCAGCTCTGCATCGCCGGCCTCCAGCGCCCAAGCCAGCGCGGCCCGGAGGTTGTCGTGCTCCATTTCCAGCCGCGCCAGCAAATCAATTTGTTGTGGGCCGTAAAGCTGGGGCGCCGCCTGTTCGGCCAGGTCTTGAAAATACCGGGCGTGGCGGCCCCCTGCTTCCACCGCATCGTTGGCGGTGATCCGCGCTCCGGCGTACTGGCGCAACGGCTCCAGAAGGTTGTAACGGGTTTCCTCTCCGGATGACACGGCCCGCACCAGGGACTTATCCACCAACTGGCCGATGGCATCCAGCGCTTCAAACTCATCTTCGATCCCCATGACCGCGCCGCAGGCGTCGAGGGTAAAACCGCCGCGAAAAACCGAGAGCCGGCAAAAGAGCATTTGCTGCTCCGGGTCCAGCATGTCGTAGCTCCAGTCGATGGTCCGCTCGATGGTCTGGTGGTGCGGCAGGACATCGACGGGCCCGCCGGTCAATATCTTGAAGCAATCATCAAGGCGGCTGGCGATCTGGGCCGGTTGGAGCAGTTTCACGCGGGACGCCGCCAGCTCAATGGCCAGGGGAATCCCGTCGAGTCTCCGCACGATCTGATTGACTGAAGCCGCGTTACTGGTTGTCAACTGGAACCCGGGATTGGCAGCCTGAGCCCGTTCAACGAATAGGTCCACCGAGGGGCACCCAACCAGCACGTCGTAGGCGGCTTCGGGCACCGGGACCGGCAAGGGTGGCACCTGGTAGGTCCGTTCGCCCGCCAGGTTCAGCGCCTCCCGGCTGGTGGCGATCACGGTGACGCCGGGGGAAGTGAGCAGCCACTGGACCAACGCCGCCGCCCCAACCAGCAGGTGCTCGCAGTTGTCGATGATTATTAGGACCGATTTCCCGCGCAAAAACCCATCAAGGGCGTCCTCACCCACGTTGAAGGTCTCAGCAACGAGGGG
Organism: Chloroflexota bacterium; assembly: GCA_022571575.1. The sequence goes on from JACZXN010000279.1 coordinate 3,468, forward strand.
GCGCAACATTTTGGGGTCCGTTAAAGCAGCCAGGCCGATCAACCAGACCCCGCAGTCATAAT
>JACZXN010000280.1 GCA_022571575.1 Chloroflexota bacterium
ATGCCGCTCTCGCTGACGATCTGCTTGCCCCTGGGCACCAGCGGCGCCAGGCGTTCGGTCACGGTCAGGTCGGTGGTGAAGGTGCGCAGGTCCCGGTTGTTGATGCCGATGATCTCGGCGCCGGCGTCCACCGCCGTCTCGAGCTCATCTTCGTCGTGGACCTCCACCAAGCACTGCATCCAGTGGGCCTGGGCCGCCTCCAGCAGTTCCCGCAACTGGGTTGGCTCCAGGATGGCCACGATGAGCAGCAACGCGTCGGCCCCGGCGGCCCGGGTCTCGATTATCTGGTAGGGGTCGAAGATGAAGTCTTTGCGGATGACCGGTGCGCGCTGGGAGGCCCCGGTCTCTTTGATCTGCCGCAGATGGGCCAGCTCGCCCTGGAACCGGAGGTCGGTCAGGCACGAGATGGCGGCGGCCCCGTTGCTGGCGTAGGTCTCGGCCAGCTTCAGGTGGTCGAAGTCCGGCATCAGCAGCCCCCGGGAGGGCGACGCCTTCTTCACCTCGGCGATCAGCCGCACCCCTCCGCCAAGTAAAGCCCCGGACAGGTTAAGGGGGCGCGGCTGGCCGCCAGCAGCAGATTCCAGGTCCGCCAGGGATATCTGGGTCTTGCTCTCGGCCAGTTCGACACGCTTGGCGGCGACTATGTCATCTAGGATGCTTGGCATTATTCAACTATGGTTATCCGAAAATCCAGTCTAATATTAAAAATCAATCGAATTTTTTGGAGCGGCTCAGCCGCCAGCCGCCTGGCTAACCTCGATCATGGATTCCATGCGGTCCTTGGCCGCGCCGCTGTCGATGGCCTGGGCGGCCAGTTGCACCCCGTCGCGGATGTTGGCGACCAGGTCCCCCACCAGCAGCACCCCGGCGCTGTTCAGCAGCACGTAATCGCGCACGGGGCCGCCCTCGCCGCCCAACAACGCCCGCATGGTCTTGGCGTTGGCCGCTTTATCGCCCCCCCGCACCGCCTCGATGGGCGTGACCGGCAACCCGGTGTCCGCCACTGACAACGTCCAGTTGCTCACCTTGCCCCCAACGACCTCCCAGACCGCGGTGTCGCCGGAGAGGGTCATCTCATCCAGGCCGCCGTCGCCGTGGACGACGATCGAGTGGTGGGTGTCCAGCAGTTGCAACACTGCCGCCATCTTCTCGCCCAGCTCCGGGAAGGCCACGCCCACCAACTCGCACTGCGCGCCCGCCGGGTTGGTCAACGGACCCAGGATATTGAACACGGTGCGGATGCCGATCTCCCGGCGCACCGGCGCGGCGTGGCGCATGGAGGGATGGTACGCCTGGGCGAACATGAACCCGATGCCGCTCTCCCTGATGCACCGCTCCACGCCCTCGGGTGGAAGGTCGATGCGCACGCCCAATTCTTCCAAGACGTCGGCGCTGCCGCAGGTGCCCGAGGCGGCCCGGTTGCCGTGCTTGGCCACCTTCAACCCGGCGCCGGCCGCGACGAAGGCCGCCGCCGTGGAGATGTTGAAGGTGTTCAGACCGTCGCCTCCGGTGCCCACCGAGTCAACCAACATACCGGCCACGTTGACCTTGAGGGAGAACTCGCGCATGACCGTGGCCATGCCGGCGATCTCCCCGGTGGTCTCGCCCTTGAGCCGGAGCGCGGTCAGGAACGACCCCAACTGGGCCGGCGTGGCCTCGCCCGACATGATCTGCCGCATGACCGACGCCGCGTCGTCCATGGACAGTGAGCCGCCCGAGACGACCCGGTCTATCGCTTCCCTGATATCCAACTAAAACTCCGGCTAAAACTCCGGCGGAAAGCTCCCGCGAATCAACTCCAGTTCAGATGTTTGGCCAGACGCCCGTCTCACCGCTGGTAGGTGCCGGTGTGGCGGCTGCCCGCCAGTATGTGCCCGGCAAGGGCGTCCAGCAAGGCCTGCTTACCGGCGCTGGAGTCCAGCCCCAGCATCTGGTCCACCGCGTAGACCGTGAACCGGTAATGGTGGACATTTCCCGGAGGCGGGCACGGCCCCATGTATCCGGTGTTGCCGGTGCTATTTCGCCCGTGGACCCCGCCGCCTTCCAACTTGGCCGTGCCGGGCACATCCTCCGGGAGACCCTGGAGGTCCGGCGGTAGATTGAACAGGACCCAATGGTCGTAGACACCTCCGGGGGCGTCGGGGTCGTCCATGACCACCGCGAAGGAATTGGTGCCCACGGGCACGCCGCTCCAGGAAATCTGGGGCGAGACGTTCTCGCCCTCGCAGGTATACCGCACCGGCACGGGAGCGCCGTCCTCAAACGCGCCGATGGTGACCTGGAAATCCGTGGCGGGCAGGGGCTCCGATTGTCGGTTGCCGCCGTTCTCCTCGCCGCCGCTACAGGCGGCCAGCAACAGAACGCAGATTCCCGCCAAACCGGCAGCCGCCTTTCCGAGGCGTTGTTTATGCATCGGTCAACATCCCGAAGATAACGTTTGCCGATTGAGGTGAAGGGACAGATCAAGACCCCTTTCAGGTATGTTGCGCCGGCTCTCAAATTGGTCCCGGGTCAATCCCCAATCGATAGGGACGAACCACCTCTATCCGTTGGGGTGCGATCCCTCGAGCGGTCTTGGTCCAGCATTGCGCGGTAGATGATCCGGTAACTTTGGGCTATCAATTCCCGGACATCCTCACTGTCCCACTCGGAAACTACCCGCCCAGACCTTGGAAAATCCACCAATCTGGTGGTGGCTTGATACAAGCGTCGATTGACCAAACGAGCATATTCCGGTGCATCCCTGGCCATAAACAGGTAAATGGCCCGTAGAGCATTCGGTGCCCGCTCGGTCCAGACTACTTCAGCCACTGTTCCATGCGACGCATCACCTCTTCTTGGGAAACAACCTGTCCCCGGTCCGCCTGCTCGATGCCCTGCTCGATTTTGTAAAGAACGTAAAGCCGTTCCATAGCTGATTCAACGGTGGCGTCGTCGGGCAAGTCCTGGATCGCCTTGAGAATTTGACCCTTCACGCTTTGACTGCCCATGTTGCGGCCCTCCATCGGAAATTTCCCGCCCTCGTTTTAAGGTGTTCCTTTCCGCCATTTTAACCCTAGACCGCCGCCGCCGCGCCCACGTGGTCCAGGAAGTTCTGCAGCAGGTGTTTGCCGTCGGGGGTCAGGATGGACTCGGGGTGGAACTGCACGCCCTCCACGGGGTGTTCTTTGTGCCGCAGGCCCATTATCAGGCCGTTGCCGGTGGTGGCGGTGACCTCCAGGGTGTCCGGGACGGTCTCCGGATAGACCACCAACGAGTGGTAGCGGATGGCTTCGAAGGGGTTGGGCAGTCCGGCCAGCACCCCGGCCCCGTTGTGGTGGACCATGGAGGTCTTGCCGTGGCGTATCTCGCCCGCCCGGTCCACCTTGGCCCCGTAGACGTAGCCGACGCACTGATGGCCCAGGCACACCCCCAGAGTGGGCGTTTTGGGGCCGAAGCGGCGTATCACGTCGTTGGAGATTCCCGCCTCCAGGGGCGTGGCGGGCCCCGGAGATATGATTATGCCCTCCGGGGACATGGCCTC
>JACZXN010000281.1 GCA_022571575.1 Chloroflexota bacterium
ACGCGACGTCGCTGGGTCAGACTTTCGTCCATTGCCCAAAATTCCCTGCTGCTGCCTCCCGTAGGAGTGGGGGCCGTGTCTCAGTCCCCCTCTGGCTGATCGTCCTCTAAGACCAGCTACCCGTCATCGGCTTGGTGAGCCGTTACCTCACCAACTACCTGATAGGACGCGAGCCGCTCCTCCGGCGCCCGAAGGCTTTCATCCCGACGCCAGGGCATCGGGACCGTATGCGGGATTACCCTCAGTTTCCCGAGGCTATACCCCACCGAAGGGTGCGTTACTCACGCGTTACTCAGCCGTCTGCCACTTGCCCGAAGGCACGTTCGACTTGCATGCATTAAGCGCGCCGCCAGCGTTCACCCTGAGCCAGGATCAAACTCTCTAAATCGAACTTTACCTAGCTTCCTTCCACTATTCAGTTGTTAACGTGCACCGTGCCTTCTCGAAAGAGGGCTTAGTCAGCATAGCCCCGCACCTGCCGCGTGTCAATAGCGATTTGCCATTTTCAGGCACGAGTTCCGAACTTGCCGAAAACCGGGCTATAATCCAATCGTCAGCCCGGTGTTATTCGGGCGTTATCCCGGCGCCACACGGCTACATCATACGGCTTTTTGTGCGGGTTACCCATGCAGACCGATATGCAGATCAAAGACCTGGGCGAGTTCGGCGTCATCGACCTTCTCACGCGCCTGGTGGTTGACCAGCGGGCCGGCCCTGGGAACGGGCCGTCTTTCTCGTTCAACCTGACGGTGGACAACGGCGACGACACCGCCGCCTGGAGTGTCGGCCCAGGCGGCAGCCCCGTAATCGAACTGTTCACCACCGACACCATGGTGGAGGGGGTGCATTTCACTCGTGAGACCACTCCCTGGTGGGACCTGGGTTGGAAGTCGGTGGCCGCCAACATCAGCGACGTCGCCTCCATGGGCGGCGTGCCCACCTACGCCCTGGTCACCCTAGGCCTGCCTCCCGAGACCAAGGTCAGTGACCTGGAGAGTCTCTATCAGGGCATGTTGGCGGTCAGCAACGAATACGGCCTGGCCATCGTCGGCGGCGATATGGTCCGCTCTCCGGTGGTGTTCATCACCGTTTCGCTGACCGGAGCCATGCGCGGGCGGCCCATGGTGCGCACCGGCGCCCGCCCCGGCGACCTGGTGGCGGTGACCGGCCACCTGGGAGGTTCCGGCGGCGGCCTGAAGTTGATGCTGGAGGAATCTTCCGAGACGGCGGGACGGGCGAGACCGGCGACGCGGCCGACTACCTTCGTGAATGCCACCGCCGTCCCCGTCCCGCCGTGGCCGTGGGGCAAACCCTGGTCGAGGCCGAGATCGCCACCGCCATGGACGTGAGCGATGGGCTGGCCGACGACCTTGCCAAGCTGTGCAAGGCCAGCGGGGTGTCGGGAAAGATCTTCGCCGACCGGTTGCCGGTGCACCCGTTCTTGAGCAGCCGGTTCCCCGATGACTGTGTTGACCTGGCCCTGGGCGGCGGCGAGGACTACGTGCTGCTCTTCACCGGCCAGCCGGCAAAGGTGAACCATATTGTTTCCGGGCTGCCCGGCGGAGCCGCCGTGGTGGGCGAGATACTGGAAGGCGAACCCGGCCGGATCACGCTGGTCGACGCCAACGGTCAGGAACTCCCGTTCCGCAAACGGGGTTGGGACCATTTTGGCCCGGCCCAAGATTAGCCGGCCCAAGATCAGATCGTGAACGCCCCTTTGCACATCGATTCGCACGGCCCCGATTTCACCTTGGACCTGGGCCGGACCATCGGAGAGCACGCCTCGGCCGGAGACGTATTCCTCCTGACCGGGCCCTTGGGCGCGGGAAAGACCTGTCTCACCCAGGGGATCGCCCTTGGCCTGGGAGTCGAGGGCCACGTGCGCAGTCCGACCTTCGTGCTCATGACCCGCCACCAAGGACGGTTGACCCTCCATCACGTCGACCTCTACCGTATGGGGAGCCCCGCCGAGGCCTGGGACCTGGGGCTGGATGAGCAACTCTTTGGTGGGGGCGTCTGCGTCATTGAATGGGCCGACCGGGCGTCGGAGATATTCCCCGAGGATTGTCTTTGGATCGGCCTGGACTACGGTGAGGACCGGGACCGGCGGAATATCACCTTGGAGACTGGGGTTGCGGTGGAAGACTCCCGGTTTGAAAGATTGCTGGGTCTGCTGGCCAGGAAGGCCGGCGCTTCCGGCAAATAAGATGGATCTGTTGAGATAGGAGACCGATGCTGCTGGCCCTGGACACCTCCACCCGCTACGCCAGCGTGGCCCTCGCCGACGAGGACCGCGTCGTTGTCTCGCGCGCCTGGCACTCCGCCTTCAACCACACCGTGGAGCTCATGCCGGCCGTGGCCCAGTTGTTGGAAAGCCGCGGTCTGACCGCCGGCGGACTGGACGGGGTGGCGGTGGCCCTGGGACCGGGCGGTTTCAGCGCGCTGCGGGTTGGGATCAGCGCCGCCAAAGGCCTGGCTCTGGTGGCCAAGAAGCCGATCGTGGGCGTGGGCACGCTGGACCTGGAGGCCCACCCATACCTGGAGTCCGGGGTCGCGGTTTGCGCCCTGCTGGAGGCCGGCCGACAGGAGTGCGCCACCGCCCTCTACGGCCCCGATGGAGTCCGGCTCAGGGCAGACCGCGTCTGCACGATTGAGGAGCTGCTGGCCGAGGTTACGGGCGATGTTTCCGGCGAAATACCCGGCCCGGTCATCTTTTGCGGCGAGGGCGTCACCGCCTGGTGGGACCAGATCGCCGGAGAGTTGGGGGCCAAGGCCCAGATCGTCCGGGCGGTCCCGGCGGCGAGGGCGTGGGCCCTGGCCGCCATCGGACGGAAGAAACTGGCCGCCGGGGAAACAAGCGACCTCGCGGCCCTGCAACCCGAGTACCTGCGCATGCCCAGCATCGGCGCCCCCAAACAGCGGGACCGGGTCACCCAGGGCGGCAGGCCAGGCCGTTAAAGATGCCCGAGACCACCGCTTTATTGATCGGCTGCGGGACCGTGGGCAGCACAACCGCACGGCTGCTGCTCGAAGACGTCAGGTTTCAACGAATCATCGTGGCCGACCTTGATCTGCAACGGGCGATCCGTCTGGCCGAGGCGCTTGAAGGCCGGGGGGAAGGCCGGGTGACGGCGGTCCAGTTGGACTGCCATCAAGAAGACCAGGTCACCGCCGCCCTGGCCGGCGTTTCGGTGGTGCTGAACGCCACCGGGCCCTTCACCCGCGAGACCCTGTCTCTGATGCGCACGGTGGTGGAAGCCGGCGTGCCGTACGCCGACATCAACGACGACGTGGAAACCCTGCAACGTGTTTTCGAGTCCGAGTACCTGGATTCCTTGGCCAAGCACCGGGGAGTGGGCGTCCTGCCAGGCCTGGGCGCCAGCCCCGGGCAGACCAATCTGTTGGCCCGCCAGATGGCCGGCCGGATGGACGCGGTGGACGAAGTGCGGTTCTTCATGGTGAACGACGCCACCTACCGCAGCGAGGCCGTCTGGCGGCACCGGCTGGCCCTGTTCG
>JACZXN010000282.1 GCA_022571575.1 Chloroflexota bacterium
GGACCCCAGGTCAGGCAATCAACGCCGGGTTTGGCCAGGTGCCGGGCGTTGGTCACCGCGGCCAGGGTCTCCATCTGCAGGCATAGCACCCCGTGCTCGTTCCACCATTTAGCGTATTCCAGCCTGTCGGGACGGCCATCTACACCGTGGCGCGCCGTTCCGCCCCAACTCCTGTGTCCCACCTGGGGATAGTAGAAGGCGTCTAGGGCCTCATCCACTATCGCTTCATCCTCCACCAGGGGGACTTCGATGGCCATGGGTCCCAGGTCCAGGACGTTGCCGATGAGGTAGGCGTTGTGGGTGTTCTTGATGCGGAACTGGACCGGCATGCCCAGGTCCTGGGCGGTGGAGCAGAAGGCAACCAGCTTCTCCTCGTTGTAGGGGCTGTGCTGGCTATCGATGGTCAGGAAATTGTAGTTGTCTTTGCTCAGGATAGCTTCCATGTGGGACCGGTCGGTATCCAGGGGCGCCGACACTCCCACCAATATTTCTCCGGCGTGGATGCGCTCTTTAAGAGAATCGTTGTCCGGCAAATCGGGCCTCCTTATGATCGGGTCAGGCGTGCCTTCCCGGCGTTTTATTCATGGTGCTTTATTATAGACGTTACCCGAACAGTTCTCTGCGGGTCTCATCCAGGAGCGCCCGTTCTTCGGGGCTCAATTCTGGGAATGCCGGCGCCTTCTGCCGGATTCCACCCGTGAAGTTGGGCGGCCGCTTTTCCAGGAAAGCCTTCCTTCCCTCGTCGCCGTCGGTGGTGAGCTGAGTGAGCATCGTGTTGAAGAGGGTCTGGACGCGCCAGGCTTCGGTCACCGGGATATCGCGGAATCTGATCGCGAACTCCTTCATCATGCGGACCGCAAGAGGCGGCATCCCCGCGATTCGAGTGGCGATCTCTTCCGAACGGCTCATCAACTGGTCATGGGGCACGACTTCGTTGATCAGGTTGATTCTCAGTGCTTCTCTGGCATCGAAGGCTTCGTCGGTCAGCAGTATCCTCATGGCGTCGGCATGGGCTATCTGCCGCGTCAGAAAGGTCGCCCCCGGACCGCCGCCAACCCATCCCTGACTCAGCAGCGCGAATTTGAACTGGGCGTGCTCCTCGCAGGCGACCCGGATATCCGTGGAGGTGAGCATGATATAGAACCCGGCGCCGGCAGCCCAGCCGTTGATCGCTCCGATCACCGGTTTCCAGATCTGAGGATAGTGATCGCCCAGGCGCCCGTCGGCTCCGATCTTGGCTCCATTGACCGTCCCAGCCAGCGGCCAGAAGATATTTTCAGTCCGTATCCGTTCCCGGTCCTCCTCGGTCACGCCCGGCGGCGGGGCCAGGTTGTGGCCGGCGCAAAAGTGCCGGTCACCGGCGCCGGTGAGGATCGCGACACGGATATCCCGATCTTCCCAGATGTCTTTCCACGCCTCGCTGATCTCATCGGACGTCTGGTGGTCCAGAATGTTGCCCTTCTCAGGATTGTCGATGGTGACGTACGCGATGTGGTTCTTTTTCTCGTATTTGATGCCCATTCGCAATCTCCCGTGCAGCCATTGCGGATTTCTGCCGCTATCCTGGCTTGAAACTCAGTAGATGACCTGCTCTTCGACCAAGCCGTTTATCTCGTCTTCAGAAAGGCCCAACAACTCTTGATAGACGTACGCGTTATGTTGGCCCAGCACCGGCGCCTCTGTGAGCAGGGGTTCTTGCTCGCCTTCGAACCGCCAAGGGAGGCCCGGCAGATCTCTCGGTTCGCCATCGCTGGTTTGAAGCCTGGTGAAGTATCCACCCTCCCTTAATTGCGGTTCATGAAATACCCGGCAGATATCGAGGGATGGCCCGGAGGGAACGCCAACCCCTTGAAGAAACCGCATCGCCTCGTCGTCCTCGTGTTGAATCGTCCACTCGGTGATGGCGGCGTCCAGTTGGTCCTGGTGCTTCCTCCGCCCGGCGGCGCCGGCGAACCTGGGGTCGGCCGCGAGGTCCGGCCGCTGGATCAGCCGGCAAAGTGAGTTCCACTCCTCGTCGTTGGTGACTGCAATGGCAACCCAGCGGTCGGCGCCCACGCAGCGATAAACGCCGTGGGGAGCATACCAGTCATCCCGGTTCCCCATCGGCTCTTTCACGCGGCCGTTCATCTGGTAGTCCAGGACCGCCTCTGGGATGCTGGCGGTCAGCGCCTCGGCCATCGAGAAATCGATATAATCCCCCCGGCCGGTGAGCGCGCGGTGATTGAGCGCCGCGACGGTAACCATCGCCAACTCCATGCCAACCCAGGGGTCGGCCCACAGGCCGCCACGTATGGGCTCCCGCTGCGGGTAGCCGGATATGGAGTTCCAGCCGGTGTAGTGCTGCAACAGACTGCCGTAAGCCACATAGTCCTTGTCCGGCCCGGAGTGCCCCGTGCCCGATGAGGCAACCATGATGATGTCAGGCCTTTCGGCGCTGACCACCTCATAGCCCAATCCGAGCCGTTCGATGACGCCCGCCGCGAAATTCTCTATCACCACGTCTGAGACGGCCAGCAACTGCTTGGTCAGTTCCAAGCCTCTTGGAGTCGAGATATTGAGGGCGCAGTATAGCTTGGACTGGTTGTATGCCTGAAAGGCCGGTCCCCGGGTGGAGGGGTCAGGCCGGCGCGCGCTGCCGACCTTGATCACCTCCGCGCCCATGGCAGCCAGAAAGCGGGTCGCGGTGGGGCCGGCGATGATCCAGCTAAGGTCCAGGACCCTGATTCCGTCCAGTGGGAGTTCACTCATCTTCGACCCAGGGGTCGATCCAGGTTGTCCAGGAACAAGTTGTTGTGCTGTCCCAGTAGCGGGGCTGGCCGTGCCGCCAGCGGCAGTTGGGAGTTGGAGAACTTGTAGGCCGCGCCGGGGTATTTGAGGACCCCGGCAGCCGGATGCTCCATCTCGACAAAGAACCGGCGATGGGCCAGGTGTTCGTCATCGAGCAGGTCCAGAACGGTGTTGACCGGGAAGCAAGGAACCCGCTGTTCCTGCCCCCGGCGGGCGATCTCATGCTTGGAATAATTGATGCTCCATTCGCTCAGCAGCTTCCACAGAGATGGAGAGTTTTTCTGCCGGGCATCGCGGGTGGAGAACCGGTCGTCGCCGGCCCAAGATGGACCGCCCATCACCCCGAGCCATCGTTCCCATTGGGCATCTTCTCTCGGCGAGATGGCCACGTACCCGTCTTTACATGGCAATATGCCCCCGATGGCGCCAACCATGCCCCCGATGGCCGCCTCTTCCACCTTGCTCAGATCCCTGGGGGGCGCCGGCCTTCCGTAGGCGCAGTTGGCCAGGCCGCTGATGAGCTGGGTAACCATTGCCTCGAAGGACGAAATGTCGATCCGGGCGCCCTTCCCAGTCATCCGCTTTCGGTACAGAGCCATCAGCGTCGCGGTGGCGGCGGCCAGTCCGCCCACGAACTCCGCTTGATGCCCTCCCGCCCTGATCGGTGGGTCGCTGTCCGGGTCCTCGACTGCCCCCAACAACCCATGGGCATGACCGCTCATATGATAG
>JACZXN010000283.1 GCA_022571575.1 Chloroflexota bacterium
CGCGGCCAGCCAGGGCATACCCATCTTCAAGTACGCCCCAGCCCAGGTTAAAAGCGCCGTTGCCGACTACGGGGCCGCCTCCAAGGAGCAGATGCGGGAGATCGTCGCCGCCACCCTGGGACTCAAAGAGGTCCCCGAGTCCGACGCCGCCGACGCCCTAGCCGTGGGCCTTTGCCACCTGATTCAAGAACAAGCGGATGTGGCCTTGGGCCGGATCATTCCCCCTGGAAAAGAACGCTGATCGCGGGCGATAACAGATTCCGGATTCGGTAGGTGCCGAAGGTTTTAGATTCGGGAGGTTAGATGATAGTAGGCGTGCATGGGGTCCTGGAAACCACCGGCCCCGACTGGGTCAATATCCGCGTCGGCGGCGTGACGCTCCAGGTGTCCGTTCCCGCCAATTCGGTGTCCGGCATGGGGGCCATTGGCTCACAGGTCGCCCTGCACACCCACCTTCGGATCCGTGATGAGCAACCGGTCCTCTACGGCTTCACCGACGCCGCCGCCCTCGGCCTGTTCAGCATGCTCACCGGGGTGTCGGGCGTGGGCCCGAGACTGGCCCTGGCGTTACTCTCCAGCCTTGACCCGGCCCGGCTGCAGACCGCGATCGCAACCGGAGATGTCGCCGCCCTTTCCACCGCCCCGGGGGTGGGCAACCGCACCGCCAGCCGGATAATCCTGGACCTCAAGGGCAAGGTCGATGCCTTCGGCTTCCTCGACGCCGGACCGGCCGGGGACGCGGACGGCCAGGTGATCGCCGCTCTCACGGCCCTGGGCTACTCCACCGCCGAGGCCAGGGCCGCCGCCGGGACCCCGGCGGTGGCGGCGGAGACCGAGGTGGACGACCGCATTAGAGTGGCCCTGCAGCAGTTCGCCACCCGGTAGACCCAGCCGACATTGAACCCCGGAGGGTTTGTCTTACCCCCGGCTCGTTGAAGCGCCGTTTCTCCAGTGACTACAGAAGGTGAAGCATGGCAAAGTTTTTCGTGCCGGCCAGCGGGCCCGACGACTGGCAAGGACTCCTATCCAATCCATCAAAGCAATGGCGAACTGGATACTCGGCTAAAACCCTCGCCTACTGCTGGGAAGCAGCGATAGGATTTCCGGAATCCGTGAGTCAAGTTTTTTCAGAGTCAGGGTATCCGGTGCTGCGTGACATGAAATTCGCTCTTGGCCTACCGGAATATCGAACCCCTCTCCCCGGACGAGGATCGCCCTCGCAGAGTGATATATTCGTCGTGGCGCGTACGAAAAAAGAGTTGATTTGCCTTACCGTCGAAGGCAAGGTAGACGAAGAATTTGGGCAACTGACCAGTGAATGGCTAGGAGAGAGATTGCCAAATAAGCGGGAAAGACTGGCGGGCCTGTGCAAACTCCTCAGGGTTTCCCAGAAACAAGTGGCCAACATCAGGTATCAATTGCTCCACCGCACCGCCGCAGCTTTGATCGAGGCCGAGCGATTCTACGCAAATACAGCAATTATGCTCGTGCATTCCTTCAGCCAAGAGCATAAGTGGTTCGAAGATTATCAGGCTTTTATTGGTCTGTTTGGGAAATCCTCGGAACCGAATTCGGTCACATATATCGGACGCAAGAACGGTATAGCTCTTTACACTGCATGGGTGGTGGGCGAACCTCAATTCTTAACAGCGTGATTTTTGACTGCTTCTTGACACGTCGGACGTGCGGCATATCCCATCCCCTTATATAATGCTTGTACGACGAAACTGGCGAGGGACTCGTTAAAAGATGGCAATCTACGCCCGCGGCAAGAAATGGGCCGACGCCGGCAACGAGATCCAGAAGACTTGGAACTCCGGCATCCAACCGGAGGACCGGAAGTTTGAGCTGGTCGCCGATTTCCAGATGACCGGCGACCAACCCGCCGCGGTTGCCCGCCTGGCTGAGGGCGTGGCCAACGGCGTCGTCAAGCAGACCATGCTGGGGGTAACCGGCAGCGGCAAGACCTTCACCATGGCCAACATCGTCCAGCAGGTGCAGCGCCCCACCCTGGTCATGGCCCACAACAAGACCCTGGCCGCCCAACTGGCCTCCGAGTTCAAGGAGTTCTTCCCCCACAACGCGGTGGAATACTTCGTGTCCTACTACGATTATTACCAGCCTGAGGCCTACGTTCCCCAGTCCGACACCTACATCGAGAAGGACTCCAGCGTGAACGAGGAGTTGGACAAGCTCCGCCTCTCCGCCACCACCTCCCTGCTCACGCGCCGCGACGTTTTGATCGTGGCGTCGGTGTCGTGCATCTACGGCCTGGGCGACCCCAACGACTATTTCAAGCTGGTGGCCAACGTCAAGGTGGGAGAGACCCGCAACCGCAGCCAGTTGGTGCGCCAATTGGTGGACATGCAATACGAGCGCAACGACATGGACCTGGCCAGGGCCAAGTTCCGCATCCGCGGCGACACCCTGGAGTTGGTGCCCGCCTACGAAGAGGCCGCCGTGCGCATCCAGTTCTTCGGCGACGAGGTGGAACGGATCGTCCAGGTGGACCCCCTGACCGGCGAGGTGCTGGCCGACCTGCCCGAGGTGGCCATCTACCCCGCCAACCACTTCGTCACCTCCAAAGAGAAGATGGAGTTGGCCATCATCGGCATCCGGGAAGAGCTGGAATGGCGCCTGAAGGAACTGAAAGACGCCGGAAAGATACTGGAGGCCGCCCGCTTGGAGAGCCGGACCCATTACGACCTGGAGATGCTTCAGGAGACGGGGTTCTGCTCGGGAGTGGAGAATTACGCCCGCCACCTGTCGCAGCGGCCCGTCGGGAGCGCCCCCTGGACCCTGCTGGACTACTTCCCGGACGACTACCTGATGTTCGTGGACGAATCCCACATGACGCTGCCCCAGGTGCGGGGCATGTACGCCGGCGATATCTCCCGCAAGACCACCCTGGTGGATTTCGGGTTCCGCCTGCCGTCGGCCCTGGACAACCGGCCCCTGAACTTCGACGAGTACGAAGAACACATCAATCAGGTGGTCTACGTTTCGGCCACGCCGGGACCCTACGAGCTCCAACACAGCGCGTCGGTGATCGAGCAGGTGATTCGCCCCACCGGGCTCCTGGACCCAACGGTGGAGGTCAAACCCACCGAGGGCCAGATAGACGACCTGCTCCAAGAGATCAGGGAGCGGGTCGAACGGTCCGAGCGGATACTGGTCACCACCCTCACCAAGCGCATGGCCGAGGAGTTGGCCGACTATCTCTCGGAGATGGGCATCCGCAACACCTATCTGCACTCCGACATCCAGACCCTGGACCGGATCGAGATACTGCGCGACCTGCGCTTGGGGGTTTACGATGTCATCGTGGGCATCAACCTGCTGCGGGAAGGACTGGACCTGCCCGAGGTGAGCCTGGTGGCCATCTTGGACGCCGACAAAGAGGGCTACCTCCGCTCCGCGACCTCCATGGTGCAGACCATCGGCCGGGCGGCCCGCCATGCCAACGGCCACGTCATCATGTACGCCGACCGGATCACCGACTCCAT
>JACZXN010000284.1 GCA_022571575.1 Chloroflexota bacterium
GACCGCGAATTCGCCCAGGCCCACGGACTGCGCGACGTGATGGCCCCGCCCACCCTGATCTGTGACACCTGGCAGTACGTGGACAGCGACATGGACGACCGGGGCGATCTGCTGGGCCGGGGGGCCATCCGTGAGTTGGAGGGTCTGCGGGCCGGCAACGAATACGAGTTCTTCCAGCCCATCCATCCCGACGACGTGATCACCGCCCACTGGACGGTCAAGGACGTGTACGAGCGCACCGGACGCTCGGGCTCCCTGATCTTTCAGGTGATCGAAACAACCTTCTACAACCAGCGTGAAGAGCTGTTGGCCCGGAACACCGAGACCATGTTCTACCGGCCGCCTGAGACGGTTGATGAAAAATAAGATGGCCGAGGTGCGCTACTTCGAGGACGTGCGGACCGGCGATGAGCTGACGCCCCTGGTCAAGGAGATCGGCCTGGCCCGGATGATGGCCTACGGGGCCGCGACCTGGGACTTTATCCGGCTCCACTACGACGCGGATTACGCCAGGGAGTTGGGTTTTGACGGTCCCTTCGTCGACGGCCAGATGCTGGGCGGGTTCCTGACCCAACACGTCCAGGACTGGGCCGGGCCGGGAGCGTTCCTGCGCAAGCTCGCTTTCCGCAACCGGGTCATGGCCTACCCCGGCGACTCCCTCACCTGCCGCGGCGTGGTCACTGACTGCTCCATCAAAGAGGACCGCGGTGAGGAGGGCGGGATGGTCGAGTGCGACCTCTGGGTGGAGAACCAACGGGGCGAGAAGGTGGTGGAGCCGGCCAGTGCGCTGGTGCGGTTTCCCCTGCGGGAAGGCGGTTAGCGGCATGGTCCAGGCGGCCGCGCTCTCGGGGCTGAAGGTTGTGGAGCTGACCGATCAGGTGGCGGGGTCTTTCTGCGCCCGGCTGCTGGGCGACGCCGGGGCCGACGTGGTGAAGGTGGAGCCACCGGAGGGGGACCGCTACCGCAGGAACGGCCCCTATCCCGGAGGGGCTCCAGACCCGGAATGGAGCGGGCTTTTCCTCTACCTGAACTCCAACAAGCGCGGGGTGTCCCTGGATATCGAGTCACTCCAGGGCCGAACCGCTTTTCTGGACCTGGCGGCGGCAGCCGATTTCCTGGTGCTGGGTCAGAACAGTTCGGAGATTAAGCGGTTGGGCCTGCGCCGGGAGCGTCTGTCCAATGCCAACCCCGGACTGATTGTGATTGCCATCACGCCCTTCGGGCTCAGAGGCCCCAACAGCGCCTATCTGGGCGATGAACTGATCGCCATCAGCGCCGGGGGCATGGCCTACGCCACTCCCGGCATACCCGACAGCGTGCAGGACCCGGCTCTGGAACCGCCGCTCCGGTCCAACACCCACATGGCCGGCTATCTGGCGGGGGTCCAGGGCGCGGTGGCCAGCGTCGCCGCCCTGCTTTCGCGCTCGATTCAAGGCACGGGCTGCGAGATCGACCTGAGCATACAGGAGGCGGTGGCCGCGGTGATGCCCTTCGAATTGGCCCACGCTTCTTACCACGAGGCCAAGGCCCGCAAGCCGGAGGTCTTCGGGGTGATGCCCAACGCCTACCTGCCCTGCAAGGACGGGTACGTGGTGGTCATGGCGGTGATGGACGCCCACTGGCGCAACCTGATGGACCTGGCGGGAAACCCCGACTGGGCCGAGCTGGAGGTGTTCTCCTCGGGGGTCGAGCGCGCCCGCAACTGGGACGCCCTGGAACCCCTGCTTCTGGAGTGGACCATGGACCACACCGGCGCCGAGATCGCGCAACTGGCCCAGGACCGGGGCATCCCCTGCTTCCCGGCCTACACCGTGGGCCAGATGGTGGACTCGGCCCACGTGACCGAGCGCGGCTTCATGGTGGACATGGAGGGGCCGGGCGGGCGGAAGTTCAAGCTGCCCGGCTACCCGGTCCGCCTGGAGCGCACCCCCTGGCGGCTCTTCCGGCCGGCCCCCAAGCTGGGCGAGCACACCGGCGAAGTGCTGGGCGAGTGGCTGGGCTATTCGGCGGACCAACTCTCCTCGGCTGGGGCGATATGAACACGCCGCCGCTGCGGGGAGTCCGTGTCGCCGACTTCGGTCAGATAATCGCCATCCCCTATACCGCCCAGATGTTGGCCTGGCTGGGGGCCGAGGTGATCCTCATCGAGACCGAACAACGGCTCACGACCCGCATCTGGCCGCCCTTCGCCGAGGCCGAGCCGGGGGTCAACCGCAGCGGCGGGTTCAACATGGTCAACTCCAGCAAGATGAGTTGCACCCTGAACCTCAGGGAGCCCGAGGGCGTGGAACTGGCCAAGCAGATAATCTCGGTGAGCGACGTGGTGCTGGAGAACTATTCCAGCGGCACCATGGAACGCATGGGCCTGGGTTACAAAGACGTGCGGGCGGTCAGGCCCGACGTGGTCTACCTGTCGCTGGGGGCCTTTGGCCGCACCGGCCCCATGAAAGACCTGGTCGGTTTTCACAGCGTCATCAATCTGTTCAGCGGCCTGGCCTCGGTGACCGGCCACAGGGGCTCACACCCACGGATCATGGGCGGTCTGTTCCCCGACGCCTTCAGCGGCTGCTACTGCGTGCTGGCCCTCTTGGAAGCCCTGCACCACCGCGCCAAAACGGGAGAGGGGCAGTACATCGAGGTGGCCATGACCGAGGCCCTGGCCACCCTTCTGCCCGAGGCGGTCATGGAATACACCCTGGACGGCACGGAGCCGGAGCGGGTGGGCAACCGCCACCAGGACAAGGCGCCCCACAACGTGTTCCGGTGCCAGGGGGAGGAGAATTGGGTGGCGATATCGGTGGAGAACGACGCCCAATTCCAGGCCCTGGCCCAGGCTGCCGGCTGCCCCGGATGGGCGGACGACCCCCGGTTCGCCACGGCTGACGCACGCCTTCGGCACCAGGACGAACTGGAACCGCTGGTCCAACAGTGGACCCTGGGTTCACAGGTGCAGGACGTGGTGGAGAGATTGCAGGGTGTGGGCGTGCCCGCCGGACCGGTGTTGGACTCGGCCCAGGTGTTGTCTGACCCGCACATGGTCGAGAGGGGATTCGTGCAGTCGCCAGACCATGCCGAGGTCGGCCCGCGGCCCATGGGCGCCTTCGCCTGGGGGGTGGACGGCGGCCGGCCCGGCGTTGCCCGGAGCGCGCCGCTCTTTGGGGAGCACAACCGGCAGGTGATGCAGGACCTGCTCCAGGTCCCGGACCATGAGTTCGAGCGGTTGATTGAGAGTGGGGTTATCGGCTAGCCGCCGGTTAGGTTTCCAAGCGAAAGTCCCCGGAATGATTTCGGGGGAAATCCGGAGAAGAGATGAGCAAGAACATCATCGAGGTGGACCCGGCCAAGTTTCCCTGGCTGGACCTGAACCGGTACACCTTCTGCCTGGGGGCCGAGAGCGGAGGCATCCTGTACCTCTCGGGACAGACCGCCAGCGAGTTCGACCCGCGCTCGGGCCGGGTGGTCTGCAAGGGAGACCTGCTGGACCAGACCAGGGTCAT
>JACZXN010000285.1 GCA_022571575.1 Chloroflexota bacterium
CCTGGCGCTCCGCCGCTCACTGGTTGGAAGCGTAGGTGCTGGCCACGGTGACTTGGAAATGGGGCATGACGTAGCGGGCCAGCAGTTCGTAGCTGCGCAGCATCTTCTCCCGGGACGCCCAGTCGATGGTCTGGACCAAGAAACCGCCGAACCCGCCGCTCTGTTCCTGCAACCGGTTTATCGCTTCGATGCAGTCGTCCGGGGTGCCGATGACCCACGAGCCGGACTCCGACATGTTGTCGACCACCTTGTCCATGGGACCGTCGAAGACCGCCTTCCTGCCGTTGGTGCCTTCGGAATATTCCCGGAGATATTGGGCGGAACCCGTGCGTACATCGTCCAGGGCTTCCTTCCGCGTTTCCGCCAGATGTACGGGCAGGACCAATCTCCAGTCGTGCCGGTTCATCTGTTGGCCGTGTTCCGCGGCCGATTCTTCGGCTATCGCCCAGAGTCCTTTAAGGTCGGCGGGACCGGCCGATGGGTCGCGGGGAACGGTGATGGTGAGCACCGACGCCCCGTGTTTCCCAGCCAGCGAGACCCCGGCCGGGCTCTGGATGGACGCCACGGACACCGGCATGTAGGGCTGCTGGAACGGACGCAGTTGGATCAAGGCCTCTTTGAGCTCGAACCAGTCGCTCTTATAGGTGATGGGTTCGGTCTCGGTGAACAGCCGGAGGATGACCCCCAACGACTCGTCCATCCGCTCCCGTTGGGTCTCGTGGGGGATCCCCATCATGTAGGCGTCGCCGGGCAGTGCTCCCGGACCGACCCCAAACAGCACTCTACCGTGGGTCATGTGGTCAAGCTGCACCATCCGGTTGGCGACCATGAGGGGGTGGTGATAGGGCAGGCTCACGACCCCGGTGCCCAGTTTTATGTACCGGGTCCGTTGGGCCGCGGCGGCGATGAACACCTCCGGTGAGGATATGATCTCCCAACCCGCGGAATGGTGCTCGCCGATCCAGGCTTCGTCAAAACCCAGTGAGTCCATCCAGTCGATCAATTCCAGGTCCCGGTCCAGGGCCAGTGTTGGGTTTTCTCCGACCCGGTGAAAGGGGCCCATGAAGGAACCGAATTTCATACGCTTTGGCATGTCCATCTGTCTCTTCCTCCGGAGCTGTGTCCGCCCTCAGCGGTGCGCTTAGTTTACTCTCAGTCGAGGCGGAATCCAAATCTATAGATACTGTCGCGGTAAGTTTATCGGCGGTGGGATGCCCATCGGGAGCCCCTCCGGCGGTCTGTGTATTTTGCTAGAATGCCTTTGACCGATTTGAGCCTGAGTTCTGAGCCGGAATGACCTTGCCGAACGACAACATGGATGTCGCCTTTCAGGCGTTTTCGAAAGCCAATCCGGTATTCGAGACCACCCGTCTGCTGGACGAACTGCGCCGCACGGAATACGGGCGTTTGGACCGCCTGGGCCAGGTCTTCCTCGACTACACCGGCGGCGGGCTCTACGCCGATTCTCAGATAAGGGACCTTACCGACCTGCTGGACGGCGGCGTCTTCGGGAATCCCCATTCGGACAGCCCCGCGTCTTCGGCTACGACCGCCCTGGTGGACCGGGCCAGGGCCTTGGTTCTGGAGTATTTCAATGCTCCACCGGACGAGTATGTGGCCATATTCACCTCCAACGCCACCGGCGCCATCAAGCTGGTGGCGGAAGCCTATCCCTTTCAGGCCGGAGACCGGTACCTGCTGACCTTCGACAACCACAATTCCATCAACGGCGTTCGGGAGTTCGCCAGGTCCCGGGGCGCCGATGTCACCTACGTGCCCGTGGTTCCCCCGGACCTGCGCTTGGATGAAAACCAACTCAGGGCCCAACTCGACCGGCCCAGCGAGGGCGGCCACAACCTGTTCGCCTACCCGGCCCAGTCCAACTTCTCGGGCGTGCAGCACCCCATGAAGTGGACCGCATACGCCCACGAAAGAGGGTGGGACGTCCTGCTGGACTGCGCGGCCTTCGCGCCCTCCAACCGGCTGGACCTGAGTCAGGTCCTCCCCGATTTCGTGCCATTGTCTTTCTACAAGATGTTCGGTTACCCCACCGGCGTCGGGTGCCTGCTGGCCCGGAAAGACGCCCTGGCCAAGCTGGTCAGACCCTGGTTCGCGGGCGGCACCATCACCATCGCCTCGGTGCAGGCCGAAAGACACTATCTGGCGGAAGGCGAACAGGCCTTCGAGGAAGGGACCCTGAATTACCTGAATATCCCCGCCGTTGAGATAGGACTGAAACACGTCCAGTCCATCGGAATCGACATGATCCACGACCGGGTGATGTGCCTGACCTCATGGCTGCTGGAGAACCTGCTCGGCCTGCGCCACGGCAGCGGAGCGCCGGTGATCCGGGTCTACGGGCCCACCACCATGGAGGCCCGCGGGGGCACCTTGACCCTGAACTTCTACGACCCCAAAGAAGCCCTGATCGACCACCGCCGCATCGACGACCTGGCGGGGCGGGTGGGCATCTCCCTGCGCACCGGGTGCTTCTGCAACCCCGGCGCCGGCGAGATGGCCCACGGCCTGACCGAGGAGGACATGGCCGCTGCTTTTGAAGACAGCGAACGGATGACCTTTGAGCAGTTCCTGAGCGTGTTGGAAGACCGGGACGGCAAGAGCGCCGGAGCCGTGCGCGTCTCGCTGGGACTGGCCTCTAATTTCGCCGACGTGTACAGTTTCTGGGTCTTCGCCCGGAGCTTCATCGACCAGACCGCCGGAGAGGTTTAGCGGAGAGGTTTAGCGGAGAGGTCTGGCGGCCCGCCACCCCATAGCCAAATAACCAGGAGGACCCACGATGCCCGTCCAAGGGACCACGCTGTCCAGTTACCGGCCGTTGATGCAGGGCGCCAACGGCATGATCGTCGCCAGTCATCCCGCCGCCGCCATGGCGGGGTTGGACGTCCTGCGAAAGGGTGGCAACGCCATCGACGCCGGAGTGGCGGTGGGCCTGGCGTTGAACGTGGTGCATGTGGACGATTGCGGCTTCCTCGGCGTGGCGCCCACGGTCATGTATCTCGCAGACCGCAAGGAGGTGGTGGAGATAGACGGCTTGGGGGTGTGGCCCCAAGCGGCCTCGGTGGACTATTTCAAGAAGAACCACGGCGGCCAGATTCCGGCCGGGGTGCTCCGTTCCCTGACCCCGGCGGCGGCCGACGCTTGGATCACGGCCCTCTCCCGGTTCGGCACCATGTCCTTCGGCCAGGTGGCGGAGGCCGCCATCGGCCTGGCGAGAAACGGTTTCCCCATGTTCCGCTATCTGGCGGGCCGGTTCGTGACCGCCTTCGAGGCCTACAGCGCCCATCCCACCACCGCCGAGATCTTCCTGCCCAACGGGCGCGCCCCCAAACAGGGGGAGATGTTCTACCAGAAAGACCTGGCGGCCACTTTGTCCCAGGTGGCGGAGGTGGAGGCGTCGAATCTGGGCCGGGGCCGGGAAGCCGCCCTCCAGGCCGCCCGCGACTACATCTACACCGGCGAACTTGGCCGCAAGAT
>JACZXN010000286.1 GCA_022571575.1 Chloroflexota bacterium
ACGCCCTGGACTTCGACGATTTCGGCGGATTCGGCCATCCCACCGTCGCCATCTTCCCGGCCCTGCTGGCCATGGGCGAGCACACCGGGGCCACGGGCCGCGACCTGCTGGAAGCCTACGTGGTGGGCTGCGAGATCGGCCTGGCCCTGGCCCACGAGACCAAGTACAAGCAGATGGACAAGGGCTTCCACAGCACCGCGGTCATCGGCCGGCTGGCCTGCACCGCCGCCTGCGCCAAGCTGCTGAAACTGGACGAACACCAGACCATCATGGCCCTGGGCATGGCCGGTTCCATGTCCTCCGGCCTGATCCACAACTTCGGCACCATGACCAAGCCCCTGCATGCCGGCCTGGTCGGCCGCGACGGGGTGACCGCCGTGCAACTGGCCCAGATGGGGTTGACCGCCGGAGACCAGGTGATCGAGCATCCCTTCGGCTTCGCCAACGTGGTCTTGGGCGAGGGTATCTACGACCTGGACCGCATGGCCGATGACCTGGGCAAGCCCTTCCGCACCCAGGACGCCCTGATGATCAAGAAGTACCCCTGTTGCGGCGGCAACCACGCCATGCTGGACAGCCTGTTCAGCCTGATGCGCGACAACAACTTCACCTACGACGACGTGGCCGACGCCGAGATCGACCAGTCCTATTTCTCGGTGGTCATGCTCTACCAGGAGCCCGAAGACGAACTGAAGGGCAAGTTCAGCGCCAAGTACAACGTGGCCGCGGCCTTGGTCGACGGTGAGATCGGCATCGACACCTTCACCAAAGACAAGATCGGGGACGAGACGATCAACGAGACCATGGGCAAGGTCCGCACCAGGGTGATGGCCAAGTCCGAGGAGCTGCTCACCGAGTCCGCCGACGGACTCAAGGTCAAGATCACCCTGAAAGACGGCCGGGTCTTCGAGCACACCACCTCCCGGGCCGACACCTTGGGCAGCCAGAAGAACCCCTGGGGCTTCGACGCCATCAAGGAAAAGTTCCAGGAGAACGTCTCGCGGGTGCTCTCGCCCGACGGCGCCGCCAAGGCCATCGAGACCTGGGAAAACATACCGGAGATGACCGATATCGCCACCGCCATCCGCAGTACGCTGGTGGCCGGGAAGTCCTGACCCGTATCTGATTCACCGAACCAGATTTATGGACGGTCAACGGACGGTCAACCGGGCGAAGACAACGCCCGATTGACCGTTTGTTTTACGGCGGATACAATCCTGCGGCATTCGGACCGGTATATTTCAATTTGGTGTAGCCCGTGCGATCTGCTATTGGTTCCCTCAGGTATGTACCCTTGAATCCGAAATTTTCAAATAATTTTGGAGGATGACTTACCATGCCTCAAGGACCGAATCCCATCGAGATTTATGAAAGTGCAGTTCAAGCTTTAACCCCCATAATGTCCGGGGTCACCGCGGCTCAACTCATCTCCTCGACACCCTGCACCGCGTGGAGCGTACAATCGCTGATCAACCACGCTCTGGCGGTCCAATCCTTCGCCAACACCGTGGTGTCCAAAGGCACCCCCGATATGGCCTCCATGGGACAGGTCGACCACGCCTTGCCGTCCGAGGGCGCAGAGGCAGCTTTCAAATCGATCACTGACACCACTCTGGCCGCGCTGAAGGCGGCGAACCTGGAGGAAGAAGTGGAGACGCCCTTCGGTGCGATGCCGGGTGGCAATTTCATCATGAATCCAATCACCGACATGATTATTCACAAGTGGGACTTGGCCAAGGCTATCGGTCAAGACCCGACCATCGACAGCGCGTTGGCGGAGCTTGGTATTCAGGTCCTTAGTCCGGGCATAGCCCAGGGCCGGGAGGGCGGATTCTTCGGACCTGAGGTGACGGTGCCGGCCAGCGCCAGCGCCCAGGACCGGTTGCTGGCCCTGAGTGGCCGCACCCCGTAGAAGCGGTATCGCGTGGAAACACGAGAAGGCCCCGGAGGGATATCCGAGGCCTTCTTTGTTTTGACTACCGGAGGAAAGGTTAGCCTATGGCTTGACCTGAACGGTGTCGCCCACCTTGATCGCTCCCCCATTTATGACCTTGGCCAGCATGCCGCGGCGTCGGTCCATCTTCTCCATGAGACCGGGTTGGATGGCGTCCATCTTGGCGCAGGGCTCGCAATCGCCCACGATCTCCATGGTCACCTCGTCGCCGATGATGAACACCTGGCCCTCCTTGGTCTGAGACAGGTCCAGGCCGGTGACGGTGATGTTCTCCTTCACCTGGCCGGGTGTGAGACCGAATTCGTCCAATGTCTCTTTGTCCATGAACAGAACCTGGCGCTGGTTGCCTTCGTAGGCGCTGCGGTCGCCCTCCAGTCCCAGGCCGGAGAGAGCGGTGGCCTCTTGGACCGGGTCCGACGGGGTCCCCTTGACTCGGGCGATGTGCAGGTTGCTGATGGTTCCTTGCTGCATGACGGCACGTCTCCTCGGTTGATTGCTTGGGTTGGTTGTGTCGTGTTGTCTCGTCCGGGGTCCTATGCTAATCTGAGGCCCGCCCGGCGCTTCGCCGGCATGCCCCTGGTGGGGCCCCGGTGACTATAACGCGAGAATTATAACGCCAAGATTATAACGATTGTCTGGCGCGGGCGCCACCGATTCAGCCCGTCCTCAAATGGCTGCCGGCCAAGCGCGCCCGGCGGCGGTAATCGACCAAGCAGGTGAGAACCATGGCCTACGAATTCATCCAGACCGAGAACCGGGAAGGGGTGTTCATCGTCACGATGCACGACCCTCCCACCAGGAACGCCCTGGGCCCGCAGATGGCCGACGAGATGATCGAGTGTCTGGACAACTTCGAGGACGACCCATCGGCCCGGGTGTTGCTGCTCACGGGGACCGAGCCGTCATTCTGCTCCGGCGCCAACGTCCGCGGGTTCAGCCAGCGCATCCAGGACCGGGAGGCGGGGAAGGTGGATAACGGCGAGCCAGACCCCCTGCCCTGGGGCAAGATGGAGAGTCAATACGCCAGCCGGGGCCAGAAGGTGGCGTTGGGCGGACAGGCCAGCCGGGTCCCCCTCAGGATCCACAAGCTGCAGAAGCCGTCCATCGCGGCGGTCAACGGGCATGCCATCGGCGTTGGCATGGGCGTGGCCCTGGCCTGCGACATCCGCTACACCGCCGAGAAAACGGTCTTCTCCGAGGCCTTTTCCAGGATGGGGTTGATCCCCGGCGACGGGAGCTGCTGGCAGTTGCCCCGGCTGATCGGGATGAGCAACACCCTGCTGCTCCAGTACACCGGCGACCGCATCGACGGAGCGGAGGCCTACCGGCTGGGCATCGCCAGTAAGGTGCTGCCCGACGATGAATTGATGGACGCCTCGCTGGAGTTGGCCACGCGGTTGGCCAAGGGGGCGACCCAGTCTCTGGCGCTGATCAAGTACCTGGTGCACAAGAGCCTGTCCATGGACTTCGAGGAAGCGTTGGACCTGGCCCACGTGGCCCAGGAGCAGGTGCGGAAGACCGACGATC
>JACZXN010000287.1 GCA_022571575.1 Chloroflexota bacterium
CCGGTTGGCAGCATGAACACGACCAGGTGGTGGACCTGGGCGGCCTGCACGTGATCGGCACCGAGCACCACGACGCCCGCCGCATCGACAACCAGCTGCGCGGCCGCGCCGGACGCCAGGGAGACCCGGGTAGTTCCCGGTTCTACGTTTCCCTGGAAGACGAACTGATGCAGCGGTTCGGCGGCGATCGGATCAAAACGGTGATGAGTTGGACGGGGCTGGACGAAGAAACCCCGGTGGAGAACCGGATCATCACCAAGTCCATCGGCGGCGCCCAGGTCAAGGTGGAAGGCTACCACTTCGACATGCGCAAGCACCTGCTGGATTATGACGACGTCTTGAACAAACAACGGGAGATCATCTACCAGGACCGTCATCAGACCCTGAGCGAAGAATCGCTGAAGCCAAAATTCATCGACATGCTGCGCCGTGAGTTTGCCGATGCGACCGCCCACTACCTGCCCGGGAAGCACTCCGACGACTGGAATCCCGGCGGCCTCATCGACGAGATCGGCCAGATCTGCCCCCTGCCCCCGGAATTGTCCACCGAGGATCAGGTCTACGGGTGGGAGCGGAACCGGATCCTGGAGATACTGGACACTTTCGCCGAGACGATCTACGAGGCCAGGGAACAGGATCTGGGCGAAGAGCAGATGCGGACCGTGGAACGCTTGCTGTTGCTGCGGGCCATCGATACCCACTGGGTACAGCACCTGACAGCCATGGAGAACCTGCGCACCGGGGTCGGACTGCAAGCCTACGGCCAACGGGACCCGCTGGTCGTGTACCGGTCGGAAGGCCACAAGATGTTCGCGGACCTGCAGGTCCGGATCGAGTCCGAGGTGATCCACACCGTATTCCATGCGGCGATAACCGAGCAACCCGCTCAGGGGTCCCGGGGCCGGCCAGCCGCCACCCGGACCAGCCCCATGAAGGCGGTCAACGATGCCCAGCGCGGCTCAGGGCCGATGGGTGGCAAGGCAAAGGTGGGGCGTAACGCTCCCTGCCCTTGCGGCAGCGGCAAGAAGTACAAGCGCTGCCATGGCGCTTCGGCCTAGGGTAGCAACCCTCTAGAAAGCCGCCGGCCGCTACTTCCTGCCGAACAGCCGGGCAAGGAACCCTGGCTTGCTTTCGGCCTGGCCGGGATGTTCGTGGCCGCCGGATTCGGCGCCCGCTTCGGCCAGGTACTTCTCCGGCTCTTGATCGAAGGCCACCTTGCAACCGGGAGCACAGAAGTAATAGGTCGTCCCCTGATGTTCGCTCTGCCCTCCGGGTGGGTTCCCGGTGTCCACATCCATCTTGCAGATCGGGTCTATCGCAGTCGCCATTGTCCTTCCCTCCCGATTTTTCTGGCCCAGTAGGCCTTATAAGGGTAATTCGTGGTTCAGACCGCGCGGCCGATCAGATCTTGGCCCCCCGCAGCCTCAGGGAATTACTGACCACGGTCACCGAACTGAACGCCATGGCCAACGCGGCCAGAGCGGGATTCAAGAAGCCCTGCTCCCCAAAGAAGAATTCCAGGCCGCCCGGCACGCCGCCAAGCCACTGGAAGACGGGGTACAGGACCCCGGCGGCAACGGGTATCAGCATCACGTTGTAGAAGAAGGCCCAGAACAGGTTCTGCTTGATGGTGCGGATGGTCTGCCGGCTCAGGCTCAAAGCCGCGGCCACGCCGTTCACGTCGCCCCGCATCAATGTTATGTCCGCCGACTCCATGGCCACGTCGGTGCCGCTGCCCATGGCCAGACCCACGTCCGCCTGGACCAGCGCCGGGGCATCATTGATGCCGTCCCCCACCATGGCCACCACCCTGCCTTCGGCCTGTAGCCGCTTGATCACCGCGGCTTTGTCCTGGGGCAGCACCTCGGCCTCCACCCGGTCCATGCCCAATTGACGGGCGATGGCATGGGCCGTCTGGGCGTTGTCGCCGGTGAGCATCACCACTTCCATTCCCATGTCCCGCAGTTTGCTCAGTCCTTCAAGGGCCTCCGGTTTCAGCGTGTCGGCCACGGCGATCAGCCCCATGGCCGTCTCGTCCGAGGAAAGGAACATGGGGGTTTTGCCCTGAGACGCCAGTGCCGAGGCCTTTTCCACCAGACCGTCCAGGGACACTCCGGCGTCCTCCATCAACGCCTGATTGCCGAACCGCACCGTGCGCCCGTTCACCTGGGCGGAGATGCCCCGGCCGGGAATGGCCTGGAACCCGGACACAGCCGCCAGTTCCAACCCCCGGTCCTGGGCCTCCCTGACGATGGCCTCGCCCAATGGATGCTCGGAACCGCGCTCGGCGGATGCGGCCAGGAACAGAAGTTCCTGTTCCGAAGCCCCGGGGGCCCCAGAGACCACCAGGTCGGTCACAACCGGCTTGCCGGTGGTCAGGGTGCCGGTCTTATCCAGGACAACCGTATCGACCTTGTGGGCGATCTCCAAGGCTTGTGCCTGCTTGATCAACACCCCGATCTCGGCCCCCTTGCCGGTGCCCACGATGATGGCCGTGGGCGTGGCCAGTCCCAGGGCGCAGGGACAGGCTATGATCAGCACCGAGACCAGGACCAGGGTGGAGAAGGTCAGGGCCGGGGCTGGGCCCAGCAGCATCCAGAACAGGAAGGCGGCCAGGGCGGCCACGATGACCGCGGGAACGAAGTAGGAAGCCACCTTATCGGCCAGCCGCTGGATGGGCGCCTTGGAGCCCTGGGCCTCCTCCACCAGGCGGATTATCTGGGCCAGGACCGTATCGCCGCCCACCTGGGTGGCCCGGAAGTACATGGCCCCGTTGGAATTTATGGTCGCCCCGTAAAGTTGCTGGCCGGGGCCCTTCTCCACGGGCATGCTTTCGCCGGTGAGCATGGATTCGTCCACCGCCGAATAACCCTCGGTCACCAGGCCGTCCACCGGGATCTTCTCTCCGGGACGGACCAACACGATGTCTCCAAGGACGACCTGACCGACGGGGATGTCCACCTCTTCGCCGTCCCGCACCACCCGCGCCGTGGTGGGCCTGAGGCCGATGAGCCGCCGGATGGCCTCCGAAGTGCGGCCCTTGGCGCCGGCCTCCAGGAACCGGCCCAGCAGGATCAGGGCCACGATGATGGCCGCGGTGTCGAAGTAGACCTTGGCCTCGATGCCGCTTTCGGCCAGCACCCCCGGCGAGAATGCGTGCAGCAGGACCACCGCCGCGCTGTAGACGTAGGCGACCGTGGTGCCCAGCGCGATGAGGGTGTGCATGTTGGCCGTGCCGTGTCTGAGAGCGCCCAGGCCGGAGGTGTAGAAGTTGGAGCCGGCCCAGAACTGCACCGGCGTCGCCAGGGCCCACAGCAGGAAGGGATAGTATCCCAGGGCCATGAGGTTGGAGACCCACGGGAAGGCGTCGAAGGTCCCGAGAAACAGCAGTATGGCGCCGCTCCCGGCGAATGCCAGACGGTTCCGCAGTTCCCGGACCTCTTTCACCTTGGAGAGCCGCTCCAGT
>JACZXN010000009.1 GCA_022571575.1 Chloroflexota bacterium
TCCCGGAGACATCTTCTATCTGCACAGCCGTTTGTTGGAGCGGTCCGCGCGCCTGGACCAGGCCCACGGCGGCGGCTCCATCACCGCCCTCCCGATCATCGAAACGCAGGCGGGCGACGTCTCCGCGTACATCCCCACCAACGTGATCTCCATCACCGACGGCCAGATATATCTGGAGACTGAGCTGTTCAACTCCGGCATCCGCCCAGCGGTGAATGTGGGCCTTTCCGTATCCCGTGTGGGCGGCGCGGCCCAGACCAGGGCCATCCGCAAGGTGGCCGGCCAGCTTCGGCTGTCCTTGGCCCAGTACCGGGAGCTGGCCACCTTCGCCCAGTTCGGCACCGCCGACTTGGACGCCGCCACCAGGGCCCAGTTGGCCCAGGGCCAATTGGCCACCGAGGTGCTGAAGCAGGGTCAGTACGTGCCCCTGTCCCTCGAGAGCGAAGTGGTCATCCTCTTCGCGGTGAACGAGGGCCTGATGGTAGACGTTCCCATAGATAGCGTAAGGGTATTTGAGGAACAACTCCTCCGGTACATCGCCGGTTCCCATCCCGAGATACTGACCGCCATCGCCGAGACCAAGGACCTGTCCGACGAATTGTCGGCCAGCCTGACCAAGGCAATCAACGACTTCAAACCAACCTTCACCGGCTAGCCGGGTCCGGAAGCCAGATCGGGAAGAAAATAGCCAGGTTCGGAAGAAATAGATAGATGCCCAGCGTAAGAGACATACGTCGGCGGATCCGCAGCGTGGACAACACGGCCAAGGTAACCAATGCCATGTCGCTGATCGCCGCCTCGAAGATGCGGCGGGCCCAGACCTCCGTGCTTGAAGGACGGCCCTACTCGGTCAAGATCCAAGAGGTCATCGCCCACCTGGCCGCTCAACCCACCGACGACGTGGCCGGGGCCCAGCCGTTGCTGGCCGTCCGCCCGGTGGAAAAGGCCACCGTGCTGATGATCAGCCCCGACCGGGGCCTGTGCGGGGGCCTGCACGCCAACCTGAATCGGCGGGTCGGTCAGTTCATCTTGGAGCAACCGGTCCCGGTGCAGGCGATCGCGGTGGGCCGCAAGGGCCGGGACTTCATGGCCCGCACCAACCAGGACCTGAAGGCGACGTTCACCGACCTGGGCGAAACGCCGCTTCTGATCGACACCCAAGCCATATCCCACATGATCATCGACTCCTACTCCGATGGCGAGGCTGACGAGGTCTACCTGGCCTACACCAGGTACGTCTCGACCATGACCCAAGAGCCGGTTATCGAAAAACTGCTCCCCATCGCCCCGGCGGAATTGACCTCCGCCGAGAGGGTGGGATACATCTACGAGCCCGGCAACTTGGCGGTGCTGCAGAACCTGCTGCCCCGGTTCGTGGAGATGCAGGTCTACCACGCGATCTTGGAGTCCATAGCCAGCGAACAATCGGCGCGGATGGTGGCCATGCGGGCCGCCACCGACAACGCCCGCGAGTTGTCCTCAGACCTGACCCTGACGATGAACAAGCTGCGGCAGGAGACCATCACCAACGAATTGCTTGATCTGATCGGCGGCCAGATGGCCATGGAAGGCTAGATGCCCGCGGATAGTGAGTATCCCTTTATCAAAGGCTGGTTGCGCCCCGATAACAAGTATCCCTTTATCAGGAGAAGCCAATGGCCACCGGAAAAGTCGTCCAAATAATCGGAACCGTCGTCGACGTCGAATTCCCCGCGGACGAACTGCCCAACCTGTTCGACGCGCTTGAACTGCAGAACGATGGAGCGAAGTTGGTGCTGGAAGTGCAACAGCACGTCGGCAACAACTGGGTCCGCTGTCTGGCGCTGGGCGCCACCGACGGTCTGGCCCGCGGCGTGGAAGTGAACGATACCGGCGAGAAGGTGAGCGTACCGGTGGGTCCGGAGACCTTGGGACGCCTCTTCGACGTGCTCGGAGAGCCGTTGGACAACCTGGGCCCCGTGGAGACGGCCTTGAAGTGGCCCATCCACCGCGACCCTCCCCCCTTCGACGACCAGGTCCAGACCGTTGAGATACTGGAAACCGGGATCAAGGTCTTCGATCTGATCACCCCCTTCATGAAGGGCGGCAAGATCGGGGCCTACGGCGGGGCCGGCGTGGGCAAGACCGTTATCATTCAGGAACTGATCCGCAACATCGGCGCCGTCCACAAGGGGGTTTCGGTGTTCGCCGGTGTGGGCGAGCGGTCCCGGGAAGGCAACGACCTGTGGCACGAGATGCAGGACTCGGGCGTGCTTTCCAGCACCGTGTTGGTGTTCGGCCAGATGAACGAGTCCCCGGGCGTCCGGGCCCGGGTCGGACTTACCGGTTTAACGATGGCCGAATTTTTCCGTGACGAGCAGAACCAAGACGTGCTGCTCTTCGTCGACAACATCTACCGGTACATCCTGGCGGGCATGGAGGTCTCGGCGCTGCTGGGGCGGATGCCCTCCGCCGTGGGTTACCAGCCAACACTCAGCACCGAGATGGGCGCCCTGCAAGAACGCATCACCTCCACCAGGGCCGGTTCCATCACGTCGTTCCAGGCCATCTACGTGCCCGCGGACGACTACACCGACCCCGGAATCGTCACCACCTTCGGCCACCTGGACGGCGTGGTGTCGTTGGAGCGGTCATTGTCCGCCCAGGGCTTGTATCCGGCGGTGGACCCGCTGGCGTCTTACTCCAGGATCTTGGAGCCTGGCATCGTGGGTGAAGAACACTACAACCTGGCCAGGCAGGTCCAGCAGGTGTTGCAGCGCTACAAGGACCTGCAGGACATCATCGCCATCCTGGGAATCGAAGAATTGTCTGATGAGGACAAGCAGACCGTGTTCCGCGCCCGGAAGATACAGCGGTTCCTGACCCAGCCCTTCTTCGTCGCCGAGACCTTCACGGGCCAGCCGGGCAAGTACGTGCCGCTGCGCGACACGATCCGGGGCTTCGGTGAGATTCTGTCCGGCCAGCACGACCACCTGCCCGAGCAGGCCTTTTACATGGTGGGCACCATCGAAGAGGCAGTGGAGAAAGCCGCCGGAATGCAGGGCTAGGGTAGGTAACCAACCATGCCGATGATGCTGGAGATAATCACCGCGGAGCGCCAGGTCTATTCCGACGAGGTTGACATGGTGATCGCTCCGGGAGTCGACGGGCAACTGGGTATCCTTCCCAAGCATGCCCCGTTGATGACCATATTGAAGCCCGGCGAATTGACCATCAGGAAGGACGGCCAGGATACGTACGTGGCCGTGTCCGGCGGCTTCATGGAGGTTCTGGGCAACCGGGTCAGCGTGCTGGCCGATGCCTGTGAACGCTCCGACGAGATCGATGAAGAGCGCGCCCAGCAGGCCATGCAACAGGCGCAAGAACGCCTGGCCAACCGGGGTTCGGACATGGAGTTGGAGCAGGCGATGGCCTCGATCCAACGTGCCCAGACCCGGCTCAATCTGGTGCGGCGCCGGAGGCCCCGGACCGGTCAGGCTCCTCCCGGAGGCTCCGCCTAAACGCACCATCGGGCTAACAGGATCAAAAAAGGCCCCGGCGTCGGCCGGGGCCTTTCATTGTTCGAGGTCCGCGGTCCAAACGGGGTTATTCGTCGTTGATGTAATAGGTCATGGACTGGAGGGATAGGACTGGGTCGATGTTGCGTATCCGGATGCCGTCGGGCACCTGGGGGGTGATCGGCGCGTAATTCAGTATGGCCCGGACGCCACAGGCCACCAACTGGTCAACCACGTTCTGGGTGAATTCGACCGGGACGGCGACGATGGCGATGCTGATCTTCTCTCTGCCCACCACCTCGTCCAACTCGTCCATGTCCCGCACCACCAGGCCGCCGATGGACTCGCCGACGACCTTGTTGTTGAGGTCGAACGCCGCGACCAGATGGAAGCCGTCGGGGTTGAATCCGGGGTAGCTCAAGATGGCCCGGCCCAGGCGGCCGACGCCGACCACGGCGACGTTCCAAGGGGAGTTGATGCCCAGTATCTGCCGCAGGCGGTCCAACAGGTCGCGCACGCTGTACCCGCGGCCCTGCTTGCCGAAACGCCCGAAATAGCTGAGGTCCTTGCGTATCTGGGCGGGGGTCACCTGGAGCTTCTCGCCCAGTTGCTGGGAGCTAACCACCTGGGTCCCGTCCTCCAGCAGCCGGTTCAGTATCCGCACATATAGCGGAAGCCGACTGATGACAACCTCGGGCACTTCCGAGCGGCTCTGTCGGGACGCGGAGTTGGGAGCCATTGCGTTTCAGTTCCTTCACCGACGGCTTTCTGTTGGCAAAATGACCGAAACAGACGGCCAGAGGGTGAACCAGGACTTCTAAGTGGGCGATGGGCGGCGCAAATTCGGATTACGCCTGTCTATAATCTATAATGTAGGGTCAATGCGAGTCAAGAACTTGCCCCATCAAACGATTCCTTTTCCGGCCCCGGCGGGCCGTCGGCCGGGAGGTCCCATTGCACATAGGCGTTTGCCGAATCATGCTCCATCTGCCCGAATCAGGCAGCCTCAAGGACAAGCGGCAGGTGGCCCGGTCCCTCTCCGCCCGCATCCGCAACAAGTTCAACGTCGCGGTGGCCGAGGTGGAAGACCAGGAACTGTGGCAGCGGCTGACCCTGGCGGTTTGCTGCGTGAGCACCGACCCGGCCCACGCCAACGAGATGGTCTCCAAAGTTGTCGCCTTCATCGAAGAGTCGCGGCGAGACCTGGAGCTGTTGGACTATCAGACGGAGATCATTTCAGGGGTCTAGCGCCGGGGTCTTTGGCGTCCTACTGGATCCCGGCGAGGAACGACTCTATCGCCCCCCAGTACTGTTCCGCGGCGGCTAGGTAAGTGTCGTTGTGGTCCGCTCCCGCCAGCACCTGGAACCGTTTCGGCTGGTTGGCGGCTTCGTAGAGTTTGCGGGCCTGGGATATGGGAACGATGTCGTCCTGGTCGCCGTGGAGCACCAGAACGGGGACGTTGAGCTTTTGGATGCGGGATATGGTGTCGTAGTGGTTTCGGACCAGCCAACCCGCCGGTGGGAAGGGCAGCGCTAATCTGGCCATATCGCGGACGGACGCGAAGGGCGAAACCAGCACCATGGCCATGGGCGGCCGGGTCAACGATAGCTCAACCGCCACCGCCGCGCCCAGAGAATGGCCCTGATAGACGATCCGGTCTTGGTCCACGTCGGGCCGGGACAACAGATATTTCAAGGCGGCCCGGGAGTCCAGGTAGGTGCCCTTCTCCGACGGTTTGCCTTCGCTCTCGCCATAGCCCCGGTAATCGAAGATAAAGATGTTGGCCCCGGTCCGTTGGTGGGCCCGGGCCAGCTCATCGACCCGGTGGCCATTGTTGCCTCCGTTGCCGTGGAACCACAGCCAGGTAACATTGGACCCGGCATCGGCCCTTCCGGGAATGAACCAACCCTGCAGGGTCAGGCCGTCTGAGGTCTGGATGCGGACATCTTCGTATTCCAGGCCGGCGTCGCTGGGCGTGTATAACAACTCGGCTGTGGGGAAGAACACAAACCGCTTTTCCAACTGAGTCCAGAGCACGAGGAAGGTCACTCCATAGGCCAGAGAGGTCCCAACGGCGACGCTGATCAGGACCAGCCCAACGCGCCTGATCATGACCCGAGCCATTATCTTCGCCTAGAACAGCTTGGACGAATGATGGCGTCCTGGTGTCAACTCGATGCCGACGCGCCCCGGGTGGCCAACAACTCTGGCAAACCTTCGGAGAAGTCCCGTTTGATCAGGACGGCGTCGCTGCCCAGTTCACGGGCTTTCCGCAGGGCTCCCGGCTCGCCGTGGGGGCCGTAGGCGACGACCCGGGTCTCCCGCGCACCCGCCAACTTCAGAGCCTTCAGATCATTCAGGGCCTCGGTCCACACGGGCTCGTCCATCTCCAGGTCCACCAGCACCAACGTCACGTTATGGGATGCCGCCGCCTCCATGAGCTTGGCGGCGGTGGACGCGCTGACCGTATCCATCCCTCCCGCTTCGGCGGCCGCCTCGATACGGGGCATGAAGAAGAGGTTGCTGGTGAGGACGAGTACCGTTTCTTTGTCAGCCATGGGTTTCGACCTGAAGTTAGATTTTAGGGGACCGGGAAGACCGGTCTGAGAAAGGCACGGCGGGCACCGCCTTTGGATAGCTCCGCTGCTCTTTCTCGATGGACTCCAGGCGCCCGGCCACGTCGCGGACCACCGGGCGGTCAGCCTGGCATTTGGGACACCACGCCTGCTCCTTGGTGGAGAGCATCATGTTGTCCTTCTTGACCGACACGGTCTCGATCTCAGTCCCGCATTCGCCACAGGAACGGATGATATTCACTTCGTTGATGGGCATTATAACTCCAGGCTTTCGGCCAGAATCTCAAGCACGTCTTTGGCGTCTTTCTCGGCGTCCATCCCCTTGGCCTGGATGCCCTCGGTCATCATCTGGAGGCAGAAGGGACAGGACACGCCCACGGTCTGGGCCTCCGTCTCCAGGAATTGGTCGGTGCGGACGTGGTTCACCCTTTCCCCCTGGCTCTCTTCGATCCACATGTGCCCGCCGCCGGCGCCGCAGCAGAAACCCCGCTCGCGGCAGCGGGAGCCCATCTCCACCAACTTGAGCCCAGGGATGGCCTTGGCCACGTCGCGCGGCTCGTCGTAGATGCCGTTGTGGCGGCCCAAGAAGCAGGAGTCGTGGTAGGCCATGGTGACATTCATCATCTTCACGGGTTTGATCTTGCCCGCCTTGATGAGTTGATCGACGAACTGGCTGTAGTGGAGAACCTCGTAGTTCCCTCCCAACTGGGGGTATTCGTTCTTCATGGTGTTGAAGCAGTGAGGACAGATGGTCACCACTTTCTTCACGTTGTAGCGGTTCAGGGTCTCGATGTTCTGCTGGGCCAGCATCTGGAACAGGTACTCATTGCCCATGCGCCGCGCCGGATCGCCGGTGCAGGTTTCCTCGTCGCCCAGGATGGCGAAGTCCACCCCGGCGGCCTTCAGCACCTTGGCCATGGACCGGGCGATGCCCTGGCTGCGCTGTTCCAGGGCCGGGGTGCAGCCGACCCAGAATAGCACCTCGGCATCGGGTTTCTCAGCCAGGGTGGGCACCCCCAGTCCCTCCGCCCAATCGGTGCGGGAATACTGGGTGCCGCGCCAGGGGTGGCCCCGCTGTTCCATGCTGAGCAACGCGTTCATGGCCGACTCGGGGACCTTGGATTCTTCCAAGACCAGATAGCGGCGCATGTCCATGATGGTTGGCACGTGCTCCACAACCACGGGGCATTCCTCCATGCAGGCGCCGCAGTTCAGGCAGTCCCAGATGGCGGCCTCGGAGATGGCCCCGCCCAGGATGGGCGAGGGCTCCACATGGTCCGGGTTTCGCTCTCCCTGATGGCCGATGGCCACCATGTGGTCCTTCAGGTTCTCCACGATGTGCATGGGCGAGAGCTGTTTGCCGGTCAGGTTGGCGGGGCAGACGTCGGTGCAGCGGCCGCACACCGCGCAGGCGTAACCGTCCAACAGTTGCTTCCAGGTGAAGTCCTGGACGCGCCCCGCGCCGAATTTCTCGGTGTTTTCCAGGTCCATGAGGGGAAGTGCCCCCCGGGGCTCCAAGGACCGGAAGTAGGCGTTCACCGGGGCCGCGAACATGTGCATGTGCTTGGTGAAGGGGATGTAGACCGTGAAAACCAGGATGATGGACAGATGGGTCCACCAGAAAACGCCCTGCAGGATGTTGGCGGCGCCGGCGCCCAGGCCCCAACCGGTGAACAGATTGCCCAGGGCGCTGCCGATGAGGACGTCGGCCTCGGGGCCGGTCCCACCCTGGGCCACCCAGAACGCATGGGTCAGCAGGGTGGAGGCCATCAAACCGCCGATCAGGACAACGATGATCAGGGCGTCCGAGTGACGGGTCAGATCATAGCTGAGACGGTGGGGTTTCAGCACCCATCTGCGGACGAACGCCCAGACCAGGACGGCGAACATAACGGCGGCCAGGATGTCCAGATAGCTGCTGTAGACCCTGACCCCGGTCTCGGTGAGCAGCCACTCGGGGAATCCCCGCCACGCCGAGCCGGCGAAGATGAAGATGCCGTAGCTGAGCATGAAGGTCAGGAAGCCCCAGAAGATGATGGCGTGGCCGATCCCGGCGTAGTCGCCGTACTTCACCCGCTGCAAGACCTTCTGTTGGCCGAGGGCAATGAGCAGCGCTCCGTTCAACCTTTTCAAGGGGTGGTCGAACCGGGCGCTCTCTTTGCCCTGGAGCACCAGGCGGACGACCCTGGAGTAAAACGCGTAATTGAATACCGCCAGGGCCAGCCCCAGCAAAACGAATACGGCGACCCATAGGGGGAGCGCGCCAATATCTCCGGGAGGGACCAATCTCTACACCTTCTTCTCCGGACGGTGGGCCGCCCGGTCAATTATCGATCTGGCCATTTGGGTGCCGTCAGTTTTCCGGCGCCCTCAGTTTATCACGGAGCAAACGCGTCCCGGCAAACTGGGGCCGCGATGGATCGGTTCTGTTCGCCGGCGCTGGGGCCAGATGGCCCAGATGGTCTTGATCCGGATGCCCTTGATCTAGAAGTCTTTGATCCGGGGTATGACCTCCCGGCCCAATAGTTCGATCTGCTTCAGCACCTGATCCTGGGGCATGCCGGGCCACTGCATCCGGCAGATCATGTGGTTAACGCCCAGTTCTTCGGCATAACGGTGAAACTCGGTCACTATGTCGTCGGGCGAGCCCAGCAGGAACCGGTCTTTGGCCAGGTCCTGGTAGGGCACGCTGAAGCTCTCTTCACCGGGCAGGGCCTTGTCCTGGCCCCAGGCGGCATAAGCTTGGTATTTGGCCTCAAGATAGGGTTGGCTCTCGATGTAGGCGGTCTCCCGGTCCTCGGCCACGTACATCTCCCGCATCATGGGCAGTTCCTCCGGGACCGGATTTCCGAACTCCTCCAGGGCCGCTTTGTACCTGGTCCATTGATCGGCCACCATCGGCATGGTGGCGTGGGGATTTATCAACCAGGGGTAGCCCCAGCGGGCGGCGCGGCGGATGGCGACGTCGTTATTGGCGGCCACCCAGATGGGGGGATGGGGCTTCTGGACCGGTTTGGTGCTGATCTTCGTCTTGGGCACGGTGTAATACTTGCCGTTGAACTCGACCTCGTCTTGGCTCCACAGCAGCTTGATCAGGTCCATGGCCTCATTCATGCGCCCAACGCGCTCGCTCCTCCGGACCCCGAAGGCGGTGTACTCCTCGTCCCGGTAACCAAGGCCGATCCCAAATACGAAGCGCCCATCGGTGATGCAGTCCAGGGTGGCGATGCTTTCAGCCAGTTCCACCGGGTTATGAAGGGGCACCAGGATGACGGTGGCGGCCACCTGCATATCTCCGGCCTCGGCGGCCAGCCGGGAAAGCAGGGGGAACACCGTGCTCATCTGGTAGGGGGCGGCCAGATAGTGCTGACCGGTGGCGATGAGACTGAAGCCCGCTTCCCGGGCCGCCCTCACCTGCTCCGCGCTGTCTCGGATCTTCTGGGGCATGGACTCGCCGGGGAGATACTGGTTGGTGACGAAAAATCCTAGTTTCAAGGGGTCTCCTTTTCGACAGTTCGAGTTAACGCATATGGGCGCCCATGATATGCATACTAAGTTCACACCTTAAACCGCAGCCAGGCGTGTATTTTAATCTGTGGACATTTTGGCGGCAATC
Source organism: Chloroflexota bacterium (assembly GCA_022571575.1). Next base: position 9,691 of record JACZXN010000009.1, read on the forward strand.
CTAAAAAAACCCTTGCCACGCCTGGGCAGAACAAGTAGAATCCGCAATTGACGCCTAGTCCTTATTCTCGACAGCAGAAGTAGGAGTAGCATGAAGATCGCACGATTCCGCAGCAATGGTAGGACCGCATTCGGTGTGATCCAGGGCGATGAGGTGGTGGAGATCCGTGGCAGTATCTATACCCGGTTCCGCCTGACAGACACCAAATACCCGCTGCGTGACGTGAAACTCTTGCCTCCCACCGAACCCACTGAGATCTGGTGCCCTGGTCTAAATTTCGCCAACCACCTGGAATTCGCGGCCGGGGTGTTGGGCGACGAAAATCCGAAGATCCCCGAGCACCCCGAGCCCTGGATCAAGGCCAGGGGATCGCTCACCGGCACCGGAGAACCCATCATTCTCCCCAAGGATTCTTCCGGCGACGTCCATTACGAGGGCGAGGCCGTGGCGGTCATCAGCAAGACCTGCCGCCGGGTGACGCCCCAAGAGGCCCCGAAGTACATCTTGGGATACACCTGCGGCAACGACGTTAGCGACCGCGCCTGGCAACGGGACGACTGGACGTTCTGGCGGGCCAAGGGCGCCGACACATTCGCCCCGGTGGGACCGTGGATCGACACCGATGTGGACCCGCAGAAACTGGAGATGATTGTACGGCTAAACGGCGAAGAGGTACAACACGGGTGCACGGAAGAGATGCTGTTCACCTTTGCCGAGATCGTCAGCTACATCAGCCAGCAGGTGACCCTGCGGCCGGGAGACCTGGTCTTCTCGGGCAGCACCGGGGTTACCGTGGCCCTGAAACCGGGAGACTTGGTGGAAGTTGAGATACCCGGCATCGGTGTTTTGAGCAACCCGGTTGAGGCGGAATCCGCCGCGTAGGACATACCGCCCCGCTCTTTAAACCGTGGGCGCTTTTTCGCTCATGCAAGAGGCGGGGTCTCCAGGTTGAAGCCGGGCTAGAAATGGAGCAGTCCGGTCAGCGCTTTGATTCCGCCACGGGGACCGACCAGGGCCAGCCTGATCTTTTCGTCATCCAGCAGGTCATTGGCCACCCTGGCCACGTCTGAGGTTTCCACGGCGTCCAGCAGGTCCACGACCTCGTCGGTGGTGAGCACACGGTCTTGGAGCAACTCCTGGGCGCCCAGCCAGGAAGCGACGGCCCGGGTGTCCTCCATCCGGAGCAGCAGACCGCCTTTGGTATATTCTCTGGCTTTGTTGAGCTCCTGTTCGCTGGGTTCTTCGTGCATCCCTTTGAACTCTTGGACGATGGTTCTCACGGCGTCGTTGGTCTTCTGAGGTTCCACCCCGCAGTAGACCACCAGGGAGCCCGTGTCCCGGAAGTGGCTGGTTGAGCTGTGCACGTCGTAGGCCAGGCCCTGCTCCTCCCGCAGATTCAAGAACAGGCGGCTGCTCATGCCGTCGCCTAAAATGGTGTTCATCAGGTTGAAGGCGAACCGGTCGGGATGGCCCAGGGACAGGCCGGGCACGGCCAAGCACAGGTGGGTCTGATCGCTGCGGCGGCGCTCAACCCTGACCACCGGGCCCTTGACCCCGTCGGTGGCCGGTTCCCACTTCAAGGACTCCAGGGGCTTCCAGTCTCTCGTGGTCTCGGCCAGCATGTCCACCACTTCGTCGTGGGTCACGTTGCCCGCCACCGCCACCACGGTGTTGGCCGGGTTGTATTGTTGGTGCATGTACTCGCGGATGTCCTTCTGCTGAATGGCCGCCACCGACTCCGGGGTGCCGCCGACGTCGCGGCCCATGGCCTGGTCGGGCCACATGGCTTCGTCGATCAGCAGGTCCACCAGGTATGACGGCTGGTCGTAGGTCATCCGCAATTCTTCCTGGATGACCTCGCGCTCCTTCTCCACGTCTTCCGGGTCGAGACGGGGATGGAGCACCATATCCAGCAGCACCGAGAATGCGGTCTTGTAATGGAGACGGGCGACCTTGCACCAGAAAACGGTCATCTCCCGGTCGGTGCTGGCGTTCATCACCCCGCCGACGCCCTCGATGGCCTCGCTTACGTCGCGGGCGGTGGGCCAGTTCTTGGTGCCCTTGAAGGGCAGGTGCTCGATGAAGTGGGAGACGCCGGCCAATTCGTCGGACTCATACCGGGAACCGGCCCCGACGCAGATGACCATGGAAACCGACTGGGTATGGACCATGGTCGATGTCAGAACGCGCAGCTTATTGTCCAGTACGGAACGTTGGTACATGTACTCCTTGGGTTCGCCTGGGTATACGGGTTAAGTGGTCAGCCAGTCCACGTCGCCTTGCAGGTCCGCCGGGTGCGGCCGGGATGAGAAATCGGTGTAACGGCGGCGGGCCTCGCCGATGGTGGTGTCGTCCCCGTGGCCGGGATAGACGGCGGTGTCGTCGGAGAGGGGCAGCAGCTTGCTGGTGATGCTGTTCAGCAGTTGGGTCAACGCCTCCGGGCTGCGGGTCTTGCCGGGGCCGCCGGGGAACAGCGTGTCGCCGGAGAACAGGTGCTTGCCCACCAGGAAGCAGGAAGCGCCGTCGGTGTGGCCGGGGGTGTTCAGGACCTGAAGTTCTTGGTTCCCGAACTTGATGATCTTGCCGTCGGTCAGGTCCAGGTCCGGAGTCCTGGGCAGGGCATGGGCGTCGGCCGGGGAGATGCCCACCGGAGCGTCCACTTTGCCGGTGATCTCGTCGAACCCGGCCAGGTGGTCGCGGTGGTTATGGGTGATCAATATCGCTTTTATGTCCTCGTCGCCGATGACGCCGAGCAGTTTCTCAGGTTCGCCTGGGGTGTCGATCAATATGGCTTCGTTGGTCTCGGGGCAGGTGATCAGATAGCCGTTATTGCTCATGGGGCTCATGTTGGCGACCTTGGTGATCTTAACTTCGCCGTCGTAATGCAGTGCCATATCACTTCTCCCTTCGGTGAATCTCGGACCGGTGAATCTCGGACCGGTGAATCTCGGACCGGTGAGTCTCTGGCTAGTGAATCTCCGGGGATCTCAGCCGTGGACCAAGGGTCATTCTAGCAGACGCGCCCTGCGCTAATCGTTGGCGCCCGCCAACGCCGGTTCCTTGGTTTTTCCCTGGGCCTTTTTCTTGGCCGGGGTTTTGGTGGCCTTGCGGGCCGGGGACTTGGCCTTGGCGGCTTTGGCGGCGGGGCCGGGTGTCTTCAACACCTGCTTCAGGTACTTGCCGGTCAAGGACTTGGGGTTGGCGGCCAGTTGCTCCGGAGTGCCGGTGGCGATGAGCCTGCCGCCCTTGTCGCCGGCGCCGGGGCCCAGGTCGATGACCCAGTCCGCGTTCTTGATGATGTCCAGGTTGTGCTCGATGAGTATGACCGTGTTGCCGGTATCCACCAGGCGGTGCAGGACTTCCAGCAGAGCGGCGTAGTCCGAAAAGGACAGGCCGGTGGTGGGTTCGTCCAGCAGGTATACGGTCTTGCCGGTGGCGCGTTTGGAGAGTTCGGTGGCCAGCTTCACCCGTTGGGCCTCGCCGCCGGAGAGGGTGGTCGCGGGCTGTCCCAGACGGATGTAACCCAGGCCCACGTCCTTAAGGGTCGCCAGCTTGGGCTTGATGCGCGGGAAGTTGATGAAGAACTCCAGCGCCTGGTCCACGGTCATGCTGAGCACGTCGGCGATGCTCTTGCCGCGAAGGGTCACCTCCAAGGCTTCCCGGTTGTAGCGGCGGCCCTGGCAGATCTCGCAGGGCACGGTGACATCGGGCAGGAACTGCATCTCGATCTGGTTGTAACCGTCGCCCTGGCAGGCCTCGCAGCGGCCTCCCTTCACGTTGAAGGAGAACCGGCCCGGCGCATAGCCGCGCACCCGGGCTTCGGGCAGGCTGGCGAACAGGTCCCGGATGGGGGTGAAGGCCCCGGTGTAGGTGGCCGGGTTGCTCCGCGGGGTGCGCCCGATGGGCGACTGGTCGATGTTCACCACCTTGTCCACGCCCTCGATGCCCAGGACCTCGCGGTGCTGGCCGGGCAGGTCCCGGCCCTTGTTGATCACCTGGTTGAGTTTCTTGTACAGAATCTCGTAGACCAGGCTGCTCTTGCCGGAACCGGAAACGCCGGTGATACAGACCAGGCGTCCCAGGGGGAAGGCGACGTCGATGTTGCGAAGGTTGTTCTCGCTGGCGCCCTTGACCAACAACTCTCCGCCGTTGCCGTTGCGCCGTTCCTCGGGGAACGGGACGACCTTGCGGCCGCTGAGGTAGGCGCCGGTCAGGGAGTCGGGTGCTGCCTCGATGTCGGCGACGGTGCCGGTGGCGACCACATAGCCGCCGTGCTCGCCGGCGCCGGGGCCAAGGTCGGCGATGAAGTCAGCCGCGCGCATCATGGCCTCGTCGTGCTCCACCACCAACACGGTATTTCCCATGTCGACCAGATGGACCAGCGTGTCGATGAGCCGCTGGTCGTCGTGGGGATGGAGGCCCACGGTGGGCTCGTCGCACACGTAGAGCACCCCGGTCAGCCCGGAGCCGATCTGGGTGGCCAGGCGCACCCGCTGGGCCTCGCCGCCGGACAGGGTGCGGGCGGTGCGGTCCATGGTCACGTAGTCCAAGCCGATGCCCTTCAGAAACTTGAGCCGGCCTTCGATCTCCTTCAATATCTGGTTGGCGATGGTTTTTTCTCTGGTCGTAAGCACCTTTTTCTTATGGGGGCCGGGGGCATCGGGGTCGATCTCCCGGACCCATTCAGCTGCCTGGCCGATGTTCTTGCTGCAGACCTCCATGATCCCCAGGCCGCAGACCTTCACCGCCAGGGCCTCGGGCCGCAGCCGCTTGCCGCCGCAGGACTGGCAGGGACGCGCCGACATATAACGCTCGATCTGATGGCGCATGTAGTCGGACTCGGTCCTCTTGTAACGGCGCTCCAGGTTGGGAATCACCCCTTCGAAGTTGGTGTCCCAGGAGTAGGTCTTGCCCCGGTGGGTCCGGTGCCGGACGGTGACCTTCTTTTCGTCGTTGCCATAGAGGATCAGGTCGATGTGTTTCTGGTCCAGGTCTTTAACCGGCGTGGCGGCGGAGAAGCCGTTGGCCTGGGCCACCGATTCCATCAGGCTGATGTACCAACTGCTGGAGGGCCCGCCCCGCGTCCACGGCGTGATGGCCCCTTGGGACAGGGAGAGTTCTTTGTTGGTGATGATCAGTTCGGGGTCCAGGGACAGCTTGTAGCCCAGCCCGGTGCAATCGGAGCAGGCGCCGTGGGGGCTGTTGAAGCTGAAGGTGCGAGGCTCGATCTCCGGCAGGCTGGTGTTGCACTTAACGCAGGCGAACTGCTCGGAGAACACCAGGGTTTCGCCGCCCTCGACATGGGCCTCGACCACGCCGTCGCCCTCACGCAGGGCGGTCTCCACCGATTCGGCCACCCGGCTCGTCTCGGTCTCGGGCCGGATGATCAAGCGGTCGACGACCAACTCAACGTAGTGCCATTTCTTCTTGTCCAGGTTGAGGTCCCCCATCTCATCCAGCATCATGATCTCGCCGTTGACCCTGATGCGGACGAATCCGGAGCGGCGCGCGGCCTCGAAGACGTCTTTATGCTCGCCCTTCTTGCGGCGGATCTTGGGCGCCATCAAGGTTATCCGGGTGCCTTCCTCCAGGTTCATGATGGCGTCCACGATCTGGGAGATGGTCTGCCGCGCGACGGGACGGCCGCACTTGGGACAATGGGGCAGGCCCACCCTGGCGAACAGCAGACGCAGATAGTCGTAGATCTCCGTCACCGTGCCCACGGTGGACCGGGGGTTGTGGGAAACCCCCTTCTGGTCGATGGAGATGGCCGGCGACAGGCCCTCGATGTAATCGACGTCCGGCTTGTCCATCCGGCCCAGGAACTGCCGGGCATAGGCCGAGAGCGACTCGACGTAACGGCGTTGGCCCTCCGCGTAGATGGTGTCGAAGGCCAGGGAACTCTTGCCCGAACCGGATACTCCGGTGATCACCACCAGCTTACCGCGGGGAATGGTGATCTCTATGTTCTTGAGGTTATGCTCGCGGGCGCCTTTAACGTGGATAAAATCCTGGGGCATACAGCTCCACCCTCACCCAATTATCGACCCGTATTGTAACATCGTTATGACAACGCAGGCCCTTCCGCTGGGCTGGTTGGTGTGCTAAGCTAATGCGCAGAACAATGCAAGTAACGCAGACCAAGATTAATCA
>JACZXN010000288.1 GCA_022571575.1 Chloroflexota bacterium
TGGATGCGCGCACCGACCCCGATTTCGTGGTCATCGCCCGCTGCGACGCCTACGCGGTCACCGGCTGGGAGGACACCATCCAGCGCTCCCACGCCTATATCGAAGCGGGCGCGGACCTGGTGTTCGTCGATGGCATCAAGAGCCGGGAAGACATCCAGAACTACGCCCATGACATGGCCGGCCTGCCCCGGATGTACAACGGAGACCTGGCCAACACCAAAGAGATGGACGCCCTGGGCTACAAGTTGATGATCTGCGGCAGCACCATCTGGCTGATCTACAAGCAACTGAAGGATTCCTTCACCGAACTGTTGGAGGAGGGGGCCGTGAACCCGGAACGCTACGGCACCCGCTGGGACGTGGCCGGGCTGATGGGCTTGGACGATATCTACGAACTGGAGAAGAAGTACGGGGTGACCGAGGCGCCCGTGGCATAAGCGGCGTGTCTCCAGGCGACGGTTCCCGCGATTTCCGCCCGGTATGGATTCGAAGTGACCCAATCGATTTCCACTAGGAGGGAACGAGCATGGCACGATTTTTGATTCAGGCTTCATACACCCAACAAGGCTTGGCCGGGCTGGTGCAAAGTCCGGAGGACCGGACGGCAGTCATAAGAACGCTGATTGAGGGCATGGGAGGCAGGCTGGATAGTATCGATTATGCTTTCGGCGAGTTCGATGTGGTGGTTATGTGCGATTTGCCCGACAACACGTCCATGGCGGCGTTTTCCATGGCGGTTGGGGCCAGCGGCGCCGTGTCCAACATCAAGACCACGGTGCTGATCCCAACGTCCGAAGGGTTCGCCGCGGCCCAGAAGGCCAAGGAAATAACCTACCGGCCCCCCGGCAGCTGATCGGCCGTGTTCCTCAGGAAATAACTCCCTCCGGCAGGCGCCAGAGGGAGTTATTGTTTTCCGGGCGGGCTCTGATTCGGACTAGTGGTGGGCGCGGTCCTGGAAGTCCTTTTCGGTCGTTTCCGCCTCCACCTGCTGGTACTCGGGCAGGCTGATCAGCGCCTCGACCTCGCTGCGCATCTGCTGGACCTGTTGGGCGTTGATGCCGATGTGGCCGGTGTCCCTGAGGCTGGTGTAGATGCGCCGGTAGCCGTCCACCGCGGCAATGATGGGCGATGTCGCGTAGATGACGCATTGGTAGCCCAGGTCCTGGTATTCCTGGACCGTGATGTCATCCGCCCCGGCGATGACCAGCAGCGGTACGTCGGGAACCCCTTTGCGGAAGGTGTCCAAATCTTCCCGTTCCCGCACGCCCCGGGGCATCACCATGTCCACCCCCAGGTCCTTGAGGCCGTTGCCCCGGCGGATGGCCTCGTCCATGTCCCCTTCCACGGCGGTGAACGCGTCGGTGCGCCCGATGATCATGAAATCGGGGTCGGTGCGGGCCCGCAGGGCATAGCTGATCTTCTGCAGGAACTCCTCCATGGGAATCACGTGCTCCAACCCGGCGTGGTAGGACGCCCGTTTGGGGAAGAACTGGTCCTCGATGTGAATCCCGGCCACCCCGGCGGCTTCGAACGAACGGACGGTGTGCATGGCGTGCACCGGCTCTCCGTAGCCTGCGTCGGCGTCGCAGATCACGGGAAGAGGCACGGATCTGACCACTTTTTCGGCCACCGTCAACTGTTCGGTCATGGTCATCAGCGGCTCAGTCACGGCCAGATGGGCCCCGCTCATGTACCCACCGGTGTAGATGGTGTCGAACCCCAAGGACTGGACCAGGCGGGCCGATATGGGGTCGTAGGCGCCGGGAGCGACTATCTGTTGCCCGCTATCGAGTTTTGCTCTCAGGTCGGTTCTGACTGACATGATGAATTCCTCGCTGGTGGAAACCGGCACGGTCGAACCGCCGCTGTGCGGCCTTAATCGGGGATCAGGGTCATGACCTCCCGGGAGAACCGTTCCATGTTTTCCTGTAGCTCGGGCACGGTGGCGCCCTGGAAGCCGATGATGAAGTTGGCCACGCCCAGGTCCTGGTACTGGCGCAGGTCGGCGGCGATCTGCTCGGGACGGCCCTGCATCATGGGATGCGAGCTGCCGGCGGAGTCGTCGAAGACAATGCCGGTGCTGAAGGTCAGAGAGACCGCGTCCTCGGGCCGGCCCGCCTCCACGGTCAGTTTCCGCAGACGGGCGATCTTGCCGGCCAGTTCTTCAGGCTCCAGGATGGCGGGGGGACGCAGCCCGATGGGCATCCAGCCGTCGCCGTACTTGGCGGCCCGGCGGATGGCGGGGCCGGTGTGTCCGCCGATCCAGATGGGCGGGTGGGGTTTCTGCACCGGCTTGGGCTCGAAACCGGTGTCGGAGATCTGGTAGTACTTGCCCTGGAAGGACGGGTTGTCCTTGGTCCAGAGTTCCTTGTAGAGCTGCAGGTATTCGTCGGTGACGGCCCCGCGTTCCTTGTAGGTGTCCAGCCCCATGGCCAGGAACTCCTCTTCCATCCAGCCCACGCCCGCGCCCAGGATCACCCGGCCGCCGGACAAAACGTCCAGGGTGGACAGTATCTTGGCCGTGAGCACCGGGTTGCGGTAGGGGATGATCAGAACGTGGGTGCCCAGCCGTATCCGCTGGGTGCAGCCCGCGATGAAATTCAGGGCCGCCAGCGGTTCGTAGTATGGCTCATCGGGCCGGAAGGTGGCAACGCCGTCCGCGGCGTAGGGATAGAAGGATTCGACTTTGCGGGGCAGTACGATGTGGTCACTGACCCATACGTGGTCGTAGCCCAGGTCTTCAGCCCGCTGGGCCACGCTGCGGAGCTGTTCCGGGCCGGCCATCGCGCCCCGGCTGGGCAGTGAAGTGCCAAAGGTGACTGCCATCAAGATCCTCCATCCGCTGCTCGGGCGCAGCCTGGTTTCCGGTTTCGGGACAGTGTAGCAGACCCAAGCCCCCGGGGCGTACAAAGTGGGGGCGCGGTCCCGATTCCAAGGGGATGCCCCAACGGAATCAGTTGCGCGCTCTCCGGACCACGTAGGTGCCGCCCATGTAGTCGTGCCAACCCCGCTTCTTGGGGTCCCAGATTATCCAGAGATACCCAATCAGCAGGGCCAGTGCGGAGATGGCCTTGCCGATCACTTCACGCAGGATCACCTGTTTCAGGTTGGGTTTGTGGCCGTTTTCATCCACCACGTGGAGTCCCAGCAGCATCTTGCCGGGGGTCTGCCCCTTGGCGTAGGTGAACAACACGTAGTAGACCACCGAGAGCATGGTGCCCAGGGCGGGAATGTCGGTGAAGCTGGTGATGACGGCGGCCGGGATCCCGGTTATCAGGCTGTCGATGATGGCCGCGCCCAGGCGGATCATGAATCCGGCGTACTGGGAATCTTCGCCGGCGCCCTCCTGTTTCGCGCCGCAATTGGGACAGAATTCCACCCCCTGGTGGATGCGGGCCTGGCATCGAGGGCAGGGCACTGAGGCCGGGGGCTGGGCCCATGGGC
>JACZXN010000010.1 GCA_022571575.1 Chloroflexota bacterium
CGCCACCGGTAGATCTCAGGAAATGAGGGGGCAAAATGGCTAAACACCGACTATTCCGAGTTCCGTTTCTCATCGCTGTCGTAGCGGCAATGACGCTCATCGTGGCGGTTGCCTGCGGCTCTTCCGCAGAGCCGACCGCCGCGCCGCTAGCGCCCAGCAGCGGGTCATCATCGACCAGCGTACCGGCGCCCACGGCCGTTCCGGATACCTCGGTGCCGGCGGCGCCTACACAACAAGCCAAGCTGACCATCGCCATCACAGACATGGGCAACGAGACCCCAAGCGTGTGGCAGGAATTCGCCTTCGGAAAGGCGTACATGCGCTTCCTCTACGACGCGTTGACCGGCACCAATGATGCGGGTGAAGTGGACAAAAACAACGGCGCTGCCAAAGAGTGGTTCATGTCTCCCGACGCCAGGGATTGGACCTTCATCTTGAGGGACAACATCAAGTTCCATAACGGCGACACGCTCACCGCCGAAGACGCCAAATTCTCGATCGCCTTGACTAGCAGCGAGGATTCGACCGCCTCGTATGCAGGCACCATCCGAGCCGCCATCGCCGATCCATCCCAAATCACCGTGGTTTCTCCAACCGAATTGCATATTCGCACCTCCACGGCTTCAGGGTTCTTGAACTGGTTTATCTCGGACATTCAGGGTGTCGAGGGCTTGATTCAACCCAAGAACTACACAGAGTCCGTAGGCAACGACGAATTCGCCAAGAATCCCGTCGGCAGCGGTCCCTATAAATGGGTGGACCAGCGGAAGGGCGACTTCATGGAGATGGAGGCGGTTGAGGACCATTGGAGAGATGGAACTTCCAAATTCAAGACCGTCCTCTGGCGCATCATCCCGGAAGAGAGCACCCGGATAGCAGCCCTCAAGGCTGGCGAGGTGGACGTCATATCCGTCTCCCGCGAGCGGGCGCCCCAATTGAGAGCTGATGGTCTCAACATCTTCAGCAAGGAAGGCGCCAGCGTAAACGGCCTCTATTTCCACGAGCAATGGCGTGACAATTCAATCTGGAAGGACATCAATGTCAGAGAAGCCTTTAACCTGGCCATAAACCGCGAAGAGATCTGCGAATTCGTTTTCGCTGGACAATGCACCCCTGCTGCGGTCTATCCTTGGCCGGACATCGCCCCCGGCACCGACAATTCTCTGAAGGCCTTGCCGTTCGATCCGGAAAGAGCCAAGCAGCTACTGGATGCGTCGGACTACGCTGGGGAAGAGGTAGCCATCCGGTCGTACCCCAGGGCTGACGTACCCGAGGGACCCCGGTTCATCGAGGCCGTCGCCGCTTATCTGACCGATATCGGCGTCAACGTGAAGATAATCCCCACCGAGTACGCGTCCTACCGGCAGGAAAGGCTGGCCCACACTCTGGATAACGGAAGTGGCTACCTGGCGGCCCCCAACCGGCCGTTGGCGGGCTTCGTGGGGCTGATGCGGGTGCTGAACCATACCGAGGGCGCATTCACCTCCACCAATGACCCGGAGATCGACCGCCTCATCGAAGCCATGGAGGCGGCGATAGCGCCGGCCGACGTGGAGCAAGCCAGCATCAAGCTGACTCGGTACATGTACGACCAATACTCGCATCTCACCTGCTGCAACATGAACATATCCTACGCGACCAACGACAGGATCGAGGCCTGGGACCTGGGTAAGAGGGTCTGGGACGACGGCTTCACCAATCTGTTCCAGCGCTAAACCGATTCAACCTCCCTGGGAGCCGGTCTTTCCCCGGACTTTCCAGGGAGGTTGTGGCATCTAGGGCGCCAGGACCACAAGGGTCACGGTAGGCGATGCAGAGATACATAATAAGACGGGTTGGAGAGGCGGTACTGGCCCTCTTCGTGCTCTCCATAATCATCTTTCTCATGGTGCGTCTCACCGGAGACCCGGCGCTTTTGATGTTGCCGCCCGACGCCGGATTGGATGCCCTGGAGGACCTGAGACGTTCCATGGGCGTGGATAAGCCCCTGATCGTTCAATACGGACGGTTCATTGGGGACTACGCCAGGGGAAGTTTCGGAGAGTCCCTCAGGAGCAAGACTCCGGTCTCAGACCTGGTCAAGGACCGGCTCCCCAACTCCATCAAGCTGATCGGAGCGGCGTTCCTGATAGTGGTGCTGATCTCAATACCCCTGGGTGTATTGTCGGCGGTCTACAAAGGAACGTGGATCGATACCGTGAGCACCGGCATAGCGGTATTGGGCCAGGCCATTCCCGTGTTCTGGCTGGGAATGCTGCTGATACAACTGTTTACGGTCCAATTGGGCTGGCTGCCCAGTTCGGGCATGGGCGGCATCAAGCACTACATCATGCCCGCGTTCAGCTTGGGTTTCTTCACCGTGGCGGCCATCACCCGGTTGCTGCGTTCCAGTTTGCTCGAGGCGTTGGACAGCGAATACATCAAGCTGGCCCGGATCAAGGGCATCTCCGAGTTCAAAGTGGTCTGGAAACACGGCTTGAGGAACTCCCTGATCAGCGTGATCACCCTGGGCGGGATCTACATCGCCATATTGATCACCCTGGGCATCCTGGTGGAGGTCGTGTTCGCCTGGCCCGGGATGGGCCGGCTATTGTTCCAGGGAATCGTTTTCAGGGATTTCCCGGTGGTCCAAGCAGTGGTGATGATATCGGCTGGCATCGTGATCACCACCAGCTTGCTGGTCGACATCACCTACGCTTACCTAGACCCCCGGATCAGGCTTCAGTAGGAAGATATGGCTCAAGCGGTAGAAAACGCGGCGATACAACCGGTAAAGGTCAGCCTTTGGCCCAAGGTGCGGGGCGCCTTCAAAGGCGCGCCGGTGATTCCTCTGACCATCATCGCCGTGTTCATCTTGGCCGCCGCGCTTGCAGACCTGGTCACCGTGCATGACCCATATGCGGTCAAACTGCCGGACCGTCTGATTCCCCCCTTCTGGTCGGATGGAGGCTCGTTGTCCCATCCATTTGGGACCGACCCTCTGGGCCGCGACATACTCACCAGGGTCATCTACGGGGCCCGGGTCTCCATCATCATCTCCGCCATCGCATTGGCCGTCGGTGGTGGTTTCGGGACCCTGATCGGGCTGACATCCGGATATTACGGCGGCAAAGTCGATACGCTCCTGATGCGGATGGCCGATATCACTTTGGCCTTTCCGTTGATCTTGTTCGCCATTCTGTTGGTGATGGTGCTGGGCCCCAGCATGATGAACGTCGTCGTGGCGATATCCTTGGTGCTTTGGGCCCGTTATGCCCGGGTCATCCGGGGGGAGGTCCTAGCCTTGATGCAGCAGGACTTTATCGGCCGGGCCCGAGTCTCCGGAGCCTCTGATATACGGATCATGTACCGGCATCTTTTACCCAACGTGATGCCCACCCTCATAGTCCTGCTCACGCTGCAAGTGGGATGGGTCATCATAGTCGAGGCCTCGTTGAGCTTCTTGGGCGCCGGCATCCCGCCCCCCACGCCGGCGTGGGGATCCATGTTGGCGGACGGCCGGGAGTACGTTTCCACCGCCTGGTGGGTCACCACGGCGCCGGGCGTGGCGATAATGCTGGTGGTCTTGGCCTTCAACCTCTGCGGCGACTGGATGAGGGAACGTCTGGACCCCAAACAGCGCAGCATCTAACCCTCCAGGCCAACCCGCGCCATGAGTTGGTTTCTTCAGGGCCGGTTGGCCGGTCAATGTTGGGTTGGTGTACACCAGGAGATGATCGTCTTTCCGGCGAAGGCCGGAATCCAGAGACGTGGTTCTCGGAACCCCTACGAATAACCAGGCAGATAACCAGTGGGACGGTCTCCCATTGTTGCGGGCTCCCTCAGGGGCCAGTCAAACCCTGCAGGTGCCGGGCGAACTGGAAGCGGTTCTCCAGCAGGTTGATATCCATGGCGAAGGAGGGAGGCCCCACCGCCTCGACCTTGGAGACGATGACCGACAGGCCCTCCCGCTCCGATGCCTCGGCGAAAGCCTGTTCAGCGGCCTCAACGGTGTCGGCCCGGACCACGTGTTCCGCTCCGGCCTTCTCGGCGATTCCGGCCAGGTCGGTGCCCGCGCCGGTGGCCGTGGGGAACCCGCCAACGGACAGCAGGCTCTCGTTGTCGAAGATCCAATGGATCAGGTTGGGCGGCCGGTAGCGGGCCAGGGTGCTGAGCGACCCCAGGTTCATCAGCACCGAGCCGTCACCGTCCAGCACGGTGACCTTCTCTTTGGGCAGGGACACGGCCAGCCCCAGTCCCAGGGACGACGCCAGGCCCATGCCGTGTTCCAGGTAAAAGAAGTTGGGCTGGTGGCCCAGGTTGTACAGCTCCACCGCCACGGCCCCCATGATGGTCACCACCACCTGTTCTTTCAACCGGGGATAGACCGCCTTCAGCACTTCGGCCCGCAGCATCACTCCTCCCACATCAGCTCCCGGGTGAGCAACAGGGCCACGGGACGCAGCGAACTCTCGGCCAGGGTCTGGGCCTGCTCTACCTCGTACGCCACGGTGGCCGGGTCGGACAGCTTCCGGTAGATGATGCCCAGGGACTGCAGCAGCGGCTCGGTGACGCGGCCGCCCTCGGTCTGCCACGGGTCCCTTTCGCCCATCTCGCCCCGGTAGCTGATGACCATCAGCAGGGGGATGCGGTAGAGCTGGGCCACGGAGACGATCCCGTTCACCGAGGTGAGCAGGCCGTGGTTCTGCATCAACATGGCCGACTTCCGCCCGGCAAAATGGGCGCCGGCCGAGATGCCCACCCCCTCCTCTTCCTTGTTGAGCCGGATCAGGGTCATATCGGGGTCGTCTTCGGCCATCTGCATGACGTGGACCAGCCAGGTCTCGGGCAAGGCCGATATCAGGCTGATGCCCGCCGATTTCAGGGCCGCGAAAAGAATCTCAGAGTTTTTGAGCGAAACGGGCAATGACGGAGCACCTCCAGGCAAGTGGGCCAATTGTATGCGCCGGTGCGGGGCCGGTCAACGGATGAGAAAGTCCGTTATTGCCGGGCCGATCGATTGCCCGCCCCGCGCTCGTGCCGATATACTGCACCCACCAACCGCCTAACCAGCCTCGGGAGAAGCCATGCAGCCAGCCGTTTGGGACCCCGTCGAGACCTTCTCCCGTGAGGAGATGGATCGGCGCCAAGTGGAGCGGCTGCGGAACTGCGTCCGGCGGGTCAAAGAACAGGTGCCCTTCTACCGCGAACGGCTGGCCGGCGTTGAGCCCGGCAGCATCCAGTCCCTGGCCGACCTGGCCCGCCTGCCCTTCACCAACAAGCAGGACCTGAGGGACAACTACCCCTTCGGCCTTTTCGCCGTTGCAATGGCCGACGTGGTGCGCATCCACGCCTCCAGTGGCACCACCGGCAAGCCCACGGTGGTCGGCTATACGGCCAACGATATCGAGATGTGGGCCGGCCTGGTGGCGCGGGCCCTCGCCCTGGCCGGCGTGACCAAGGATGACGTCGTCCAGAATTCCTACGGGTACGGCTTGTTCACCGGCGGGCTGGGCCTGCATTACGGCGCGGAAAAACTGGGGGCGGCGGTGGTGCCTATCTCCTCCGGCAACACCGCGCGGCAGGTCATGCTGCTTCAGGATTTCGGCGCCACGGTGCTTTTCGCCACCCCATCCTACGCCCTGGTGCTGGCGGAGGCCGCCGACGAGGCGGGGTTCGACCTGCGTTCGGGGCCGCTGCGAGTGGGCATCTTCGGCGCGGAGCCCTGGTCGGAGCAGATGCGCGTTGAGATCGAGTCCCGCCTGGGGATCGCCGCCCTGGACATCTACGGCCTGTCCGAGGTCATCGGGCCCGCCGTGGCCATGGAGTGCCTCCATAAAACGGGGATGCACATCGCCGAGGACCACTTCATCCCCGAGATCATCGACCCCGACACCTCGGAGCCGTTGCCCTTGGGAACGCCCGGCGAACTGGTCTTCACCTGCGTCACCAAGGAAGCCCTGCCCCTGATCCGCTACCGCACTCACGACCTGGCCCGCCTCCTGCCCGGCGGCTGCCCCTGTGGCCGCACCACGGTCCGGATGGAGAAGGTGCTTGGCCGCAGCGACGATATGCTGATCATCCGGGGCGTAAACGTGTTCCCCTCTCAGATCGAGACGGTGCTTCTGGGCCTGGGCCAGGTTGAACCCCACTACCAGTTGGTGGTGGAACGGGGCGCCAACCACACCGACGACCTGGAGGTCCGGGTGGAGTCGGCGGGCGACCCAAGTCAACACGGTGATCTGGAGAGCAGGCTGAAGGCCAATCTGCGGAGCGCCCTGGGCATCGGCTGCACCGTTACCATACTTGGGCCCGGAGAGATAGCCCGCAGTGAGGGCAAGGCGGTCCGGGTCATCGACAACCGCCGCATCTGACCGCACGCGGTCAACCCGGGCACCGGCAACGGAAGGCAAACGGAGGCAAAAGATGGAACTGGAAACCATGAGATATGAAGCGGACGGCGACCTCATCCGCCTGACGCTGGACCGGCCCCAGGTACTGAACGCCGTGAACTACCAGGCCACGCTGGAACTGCGCCAGGCGGCCCAGGCCATCCACGACGACCCCCACGCCAGAGCCGTGCTCATCCGGGGCGCCGGCCGGGCCTTCTGCACCGGCATCGACCTCAAGGAACTGGCGGCGGAGCAGACTCCACACGACTACTTTTACCAATGGGACCAGGCCCTGCGGCTGTTGGAACGGGCCGACAAGCTGATCATCTGCGCCATCCACGGGTTCGCCCTTGGCGGGGGGCTGCAGCTCCCCCTGGCCTGCGACATACGCATCGCCACCGAGGACGCCGTCCTGGGGCTGCCGGCGGCCAGGGAGGGGTTCATACCGGGACTGGGCACCTACCGCCTGCCCCGCTACATCGGCCTTGGCCGGGCCAAGCGCATGGCCATCTCCGGCGAGAACATCGACGGACTGGAAGCGTTGCGCATCGGGCTGGTGGACTACGCCGTCAAACCCGAGGACTTCGACCGGGAGGTTGAATCTCTGACCCAGCGGTACCTGGCCCTAAGTTCCGAGGGCGCCCGGCAGACCAAGCTCATGCTTTCGGCCTACCAGGACCTGCCCCACGGCCAATTCTTTGAGGAGTACCTGCACCGCCAGTCCATCGCCATCGCTTCTCCCGACCACGACGAAGCCATGAACGCCTACCGGGAGCAACGGGACCCGGTGTACAAATCACGCTGAGCCCGGCGGCCCTTGGGCGGGTGAAGCGTATCCCGTCAGCGGGACCTGGGGCCCGGTGGCGAGGGGGTATCGGCGCCGGGAGTCCGGGCCGAGATCCGCTACCGCGGATTCTTCTCGGTCATCGTAAGAAACGCTCGCTCGAGGTCCCAGACGGAAATCGGTTTCTCAAGCACGAGATTCGACAAGGCGTTCAGGAAGGAACGGGTCCTGGCGTTCGCCAGGTCCCCGGTGATGAAAATGACCTTGTCCGCCAAGCTGGGGTAGGACGAACTGATTCGCTGGAAGAGTTCTTGGCCGTCTGTACCGGCCATTCTCAGGTCTAGCAAGACGCAATCGAAATGTTGGTCCTGTAGTTTTCGCCAGGCTTCTTCACCGTCGGCTGCCTGGTCAACTGTGTGATGGTTTCGCTGGAGAAGCCTGACCAAGATGTTTCGAAGGTCCGGCTCGTCGTCCACCACCAACACGTGTAAATGGGATCTAGACTCCCTCTCCGGTAGATCTTCGCCGTCCGCGGGTTCCGCGGTTCGGATGGCCGCCGCTGGTGGAACCTCGATGTGGAACGTGGCCCCCGTCAGGCCGTCGCTCTCCGCCCACAACTTGCCACCCAACTGGGCAATGATTCCGTAGGAAACACTCAGGCCCAAGCCGGTGCCCTCGCCCACGTCTTTCGTCGTGAAAAACGGGTCGAACACCTTCGACAGATTTTCAGCGGGGATCCCCGGCCCGTCATCGGAGATGCTGATCCGGGTCGAACCGTCAATCTCCCGGACCGTCACCGAGATGTGGCCACGTCCGTGGGCTGCAACGCAGGCCTGTTCGGCATTGTTTAGGATATTCACGATCACCTGGGTCATCAGTTGTTCGTCGATCTTGATCTCAGCAAGGTCAAATGGAACACTGGCCGAAGCCGAGATGTTGTTGATCCGGAAATCGTGGCTCTTGAGTTCCATACAACGTTCAACGAATTCTCTGGCGGACACCGTTGAAATCTCCGGGGAGGACTTCCTGGCGAATTGCAACAGGTTTCGTACTATGGCCGCGGCTCGTTTCGCCTGGTCTGAGATCACCTGTAGATCGGTGATTACCGAATCAGGAAGGTCTTGTCCCAGCAGCACTTCGGAATAGAGATTTATGCTTGCCAGTGGATTATTGATCTCATGGGCCACGCCAGAGGCCAATTCCCCGATGGAAAGCAGCCGTCCGGCTTCGGTGAACCTTTCTAATTCCGACTTTCGATCGGTGATGTCCTCCGCGATCCCACTCATTCGGTACACGTTGCCATTGCCATCCCTGATTGGGAAGCCGCGGCTATGGATCCACCGCACCAAGCCATCCCGCTTGACGATCCTATACTCAATATCAACCTCGCCCGTCTCGGACGATCGTGCGATGTCATGCCGGATACGGGGCCGGTCTTCCGGATGAATACGCTCCATCCACAGGCCGATGTCGTCGTAGACGTCAACGGCGGGGATATCCCAGATATCCTCAAATTTCGGACTGGCATAGATCAACCGGCGGGGCTCCAGCTCAATGAGCCAAAATACACCCCGGATGCTATCCGCGATCTGACGAAACCGCATCTCGCTTTCTGAGAGGGCCAACTGGGCCCGGTTCCTCTCGAGGGTTATCTTGAAGGTGGCGAGGGCGCCGGCCAGCAGATTCCCGATTCGGTCCGCCGTGACCATATCCTCGTTGCTGTATTCCCCTTCGAACCTGGTGAAGACAAGGGTGCCGATTATCGTCTCCTCGAACACCAGCGGCACGGCCATCGCCGACCGGTACCCTTGTTCAAACACCAATTTGGAGATTGGCAACTGGCCGGATACAAGCCGCGGATCGTCGAAATTTATTATCTGGCCTTTCCTAGACCGGATAACTTCCCCGGTGATCGACCCCGCATAGGGCTGTCCGGGATTTTTGGCGAACTGAAACTCCGGGTCGTGTAAGAATTCGTTGAATCCGTGGCTGAACGTCTCGCTTTCAAGGTCTACGGCCGTGAAACCAAGCCGGTCCAGAGGGATGATGTTGGCAAGCGCTGATTTCAGCGCGGCGAGTGCATCGGCTCCGGCCATGGGCGAACTCAGGATACGTCCGATATTGGCTTCCGCTTCAAGGATGGCCCTATTCTTGTTCAGCTCCCGTTCGGCTTGGACCTTATATTCCTGTAAATTGAAATCCGCGAACGCACCGGCCACCAAACTCCCCAGCCGTTCGGCTTTGGTCAAGTCCTTCCGGGAAAAGGGGCGTGAACCCCGGTTAAATCCCATGGTGCCGATGACTTGGTCTCCAACGATCAGCGGTACCCCCAAGAAATACTGCTGTCCGGCGGAGATGAAGGGTCCCGCATGCGGGTACTTGGGCTCCATCCCATCACGGTCTTCCAGTAGAAAACGTTGGCCGGTCTGGGACCGGACAACCAACTCGATGGCCGAGCCATCGATCTGCTGGATTTTCCCGATGGGATAATCGGGCACCGTTTGCCCAAAGAGAAATTCGGTCTTAAAGGTGTTCTCTTGAAGATCGACGGAACCTAACGCCAGGCGTTCGAAATCAATTATCTTTGCCGCCTCCGCCGCAAACCTCTCAAAGACATCGGGGCCGACTAGGGGAGAGCTGACGATACGGCCGATGTTGGCTTCCACTTCATTTTCTTCTTGGAGTTCCGCGTTCGCTATCATCATCCCAACCACGGCTGCGATGGCGACCACCACCCGCACAGTATCCTCTTGATAATGGCCCAGCAATTCGGAGGCGAAGCTGAGGGTACCCAGCATTTCTCCATCGACCAGGACCGGGAGGATTAAAGCGGACTTAACGCCCGAGTCCAGATACCCTTGAATCGGGGTTTCAGTGGCAGGATAGTCGTTGACTACGACGGGGGTTCCGGCATTGAGATCCCTGGCCGGCAGGGCGGCGCTTACCGAGACGACGAGTTTGACCGATTCGGGCGGGACCAGGTGGTTGTGGGAAGCGACGAGGCCTAATGTGGAATTTTCCGAGTCCAATTCACGCAGAGTGACCAATTCCGAGCCGGTGAGATCAGCCAGCACCGCCAAGACCGAATCACATTTTTCCAGGAACGGGAGCCGCCCGGTTAGGATCTCAGTGATTGCGACCAGAGAGTTTAATTCTTCGGGCCGTTGCTGGGAGATGGACATTGGGATAACTTCTGCGGAGGTTGGGATCTCTTATCGGTCCAGTGACCAAAAATGCGGCCTTGGATCGGACAATCCTATGCGGTTACCTCAACAAGTTTAGGGTCTGTTTCCGTAAAATAATAGCGTATGACCCTTTATTCAATCCCAATTCACCGCGAATACCTACAGGATTCAGGAATTGCGGTCTTGATACTACCCGGCTGGATCACGACTCTCCGGATGAGGGGGCCATTTAACGAGACGTGGGTTGACCTGGGCGCGGTGGGAACGGGCTTGAACCCTGTCCCACGCATCCGCGATGTTCTTGGGAGAGTTCGGCCCGCTATACCTTGGGCCAGACCTCCAAGGCCAGGACCTCTTGCATGGCGATGATGCCGCTGGGGTCGCCTACCCTGGAGCTGGCCACGCCGCCCAAGTCGAAGATCAGGTTGGTGACGCCCAGGGCCTCGTAGGCGCGGATGTCCTCGGCAACCTTTTCGGGCGGGCCTGCGAAGGGAGTCCCGTCCGACCCGTCCGAGTCCGGATCGAAGGTGGACACCCGGAACGCAACCTCCACGTCCTTGGGGTCTCGTCCCTCGCGTTGGGTGCGGGCCGCCAGCCGGTCCATGGACGCCTTGAGCAGCTCCGGGGTTCCCAGCGGAAAATTGGGGTTGGTCCCCAGGGGATGCCAGGCGTTGCCCATGCGGGCGGCCCGCCTGATGGCCCGGTTGCTCTCGCCTCCCACCCAGATGGGGATGTGGGGCTTCTGCACCGGCTTGGGCAGGAAATGGATGTTGGAGAAATTAACGTACTTGCCCTCAAAGGAGGGGTTGTCCGACGTCCAAAGCTCGATGAACGCCCGGATATATTCGTCGGTCACCGCCCCCCTTTCGTCGAAGGAAGGCAGGTCCAGGGTCTCAAACTCCTCCCGCAGCCAGCCCGCCCCGACACCCAGAGTCACCCGCCCATTGGAAAGCACGTCCAGGGTGGCTAGGGCCTTGGCGGCGACGATGGGGTTGCGGTGGGGCACTATCATCACGCTGGTGCCCAGGCGCAGGCGGGTGGTCTGGCCCGCGATGAAGGCCAGCACCGTAAGCTGGTCAAGGCAGGCCCCGCCGATGGTGCCTGGGTGGACGGCCTGTTCGTTGTAGGGATAGGGCGAAGAGATGTCCCTGGGGAAGACGATATGGTCAGGACAGACCACCATGTCGAATCCCAGGTCCTCACCCCGGCGGACCAGTGCCCGCATGGACTCGGGCGCCGCAAGCGGCCCGCTTCCCGGTATGGTGAACCCGTATTTCATGGCTGTGCTCTCCGTTGGTTCGGATCGGCCGCCAGCCCCTCTAGATCCAGGCAGGGCCGGTAGGCCAAGGGCCGGTGGAATTGTATTGACGGTCCCCATGGCTGTCAACGCCGTCCGGCTTCTGCCCCGTTCTGATAAAATTGACCAAACCGTTCCGCGGGGGACCGAACGAAATGGCCGACACAGAGACGGCGCCGGGTCAACCGACCGGCTTCCAGGCTGGGTTCATAGTGGATTTCGCCACCAGCCCCGCCCAGTACAAACACTGGCGGCTGAGTGTCGATGGCCGGGTGGCGCGGCTGAGTCTGGACGTCCAAGAAGACCAGCCGCTGGTCCCCGGTTATGAGCTCAAGCTCAATTCCTACGACCTGGGCGTGGACATCGAGCTCTACGACGCGGTGCAGCGCCTGCGGTTCGAGCACCCGGAGGTCGGCGCGGTGGTGATCACCTCGGCCAAGGACCGGGTGTTCTGCGCCGGGGCCAACATCAAGATGCTGGGCCAGTCGGGCCACGGGTTCAAGGTGAATTTCTGCAAGTTCACCAACGAGACCCGGAACGCCATGGAAGACGCCTCGGCGAACTCGGGCCAGACCTACATCTGCGCCGTCAACGGCCCGGCCGCGGGCGGCGGTTACGAGTTGGCCCTGGCCTGTGAACACATCATCTTGATCGACGACGGCTCCAGCACGGTCTCCCTTCCCGAGCTGCCCCTGCTGGCGGTGCTGCCCGGCACCGGCGGCCTGACCCGTCTGGTGGACAAACGCAACGTCCGCCACGACCACGCCGACTTTCTCTGCACCACCTCGGAAGGGGTTCGGGGCAGCCGGGCCCTGAAGTGGCGGCTGGTGGATGAACTGGCGCCCCGCTCCAACTTCGAGCAGGCCGTCGCCGAGAGGGCGTCGGAGATCGCCCAGCGGTCCGACCGGCCCGTATCCGGCCGGGGCATTACCCTTACGCCCTTGAAACGCCAGATCGGCGCGGACCTGGTCCGCTACGACAACATCCAGATCGACCTTGACCGGGAGCTTGGAGTGGCCAATATCCTGATCAAAGGCCCCTCTGAAGCCCCGCCGGCCGACGTTTCGGGCATCCACGCCGCCGGCGACTCGTTCTGGCCGTTGGCCCTGGCCCGTGAGTTGGACGACGCCATACTGCACCTGAGGCTCAACGAGAGCGAGGCCGGGACCTGGGTGTTCCGCACCCAGGGCGACAACAGCCTCGTGGCGGCCTATGACAAAAGCCTCTTGGACAATGCCTCCGACTGGCTGGTGAGGGAGATAACCCTCTACCTGAAGCGCACGCTGAAACGCCTGGATGTAACCTCACGGTCGCTGGTTGCGCTGATCGAGCCTGGGAGTTGTTTCACTGGGACCCTGCTGGAATTGGTCCTCGGCGCCGACCGGAGTTACATGCTGGATGGGACATTCGAGGACGACCCGGACTCACCCCATGTCCCGGCGGCGCTCCGGCCCACCGGCATGAACTTCGGCCCCCTGCCGATGGTCAACGGCCTCACCCGGTTGGAGGGCAGGTTCTTGGGTCAGCCCAGCGCGGTCGACAACCTTCGAGAAAAGACCGGGACCGATCTGGACGCGCAAGCCGCGCTGGACCTGGGGCTGGTTACTTTCATCCCCGACGACATCGACTGGGAGGACGAGGTGCGCCTGGCCCTGGAAGAGCGGGCCAGCTTCTCACCCGACGCGCTAACCGGCATGGAGGCCAGCCTTCGGTTTGGCGGGCCCGAGACCATGGAGAGCAAGATCTTCGGCCGGCTTAGCGCCTGGCAGAACTGGATATTCCAGCGCCCAAACGCCTCCGGCGACCAGGGGGCGCTGCGGCTATACGGCACCGGCGCCAAGACTCGATTCGACAAGGGCCGGGTATGATCGATCGCCTGAGGGTAAAGCATGACCATCGAACATTCCAACATCGACTACACAGACATCATCCCCAACAACGTGGGCCTGGCCGGCAACCGGCGTTTGCAACGGGCGTTGGAAGCCTGGCAGCCCAACTACATCAAGTGGTGGCGGGAACTGGGTCCCGACGGCAGTTCCGGTTTCGATGTCTACCTGCGGACGGCCATCAGTGTTGAGAGAGATGGTTGGGCCAATTTCGGCTTCGTCAAGATGCCGGATTACCGCTGGGGCATCTTCCTGGCCAAGCCCGACCCGGACCGCAGGATACCATTCGGCGACCACGAGGGTGAGCCGGTCTGGCAGGACGTGCCCGGCGAATACCGGGCCCCACTGCGCCGCCTGATCGTAACCCAAGGAGACACCGAGCCGGCCTCGGTTGAGCAGCAGCGCCGCCTGGGCCTGACCTGTCCCTCACTCTACGACCTGCGCAACCTGTTCCAGATCAACGTCGAAGAGGGCCGCCACCTGTGGGCCATGGTCTACCTGCTCCACGCCTACTTCGGCCGGGACGGCCGGGAAGAGGCCGAGATGTTGTTGGAGCGCCATTCGGGGGACGCCGACAAGCCCCGGATACTGGGCGCCTTCAACGAGCCCACTCCCAACTGGCTTTCCTATCTGATGTTCACCTATTTCACCGACCGGGACGGCAAGTATCAATTGGCCGCCCTCGCCGAGTCGGGCTTCGACCCGCTGGCCCGCACCTGCCAGTTCATGCTCACCGAAGAGGCCCACCACATGTTCGTCGGCGAGACTGGCATCACGCGGGTGACCCAACGCACCTGCGAGGTGATGAAGGAGGTCCAGAGCGACGACCCCAAACGGGTCCGGGAGGGCGGGGCCATCGACTTGGACACCATCCAGAAATTCATAAATCACCATTACTCCCTTTCCGTGGACCTCTTCGGTCAGGAGATCTCCACCAACGCCGCCACCTATTTCAACTCCAGCCTGAAGGGCCGTTTCCAGGAAGCCCGGCTGGAGGGCGACCACCGCCTCACCGACAGCCTCTGGCCGGTGCACCTGGTCCAAGATGGGCGCATCGTCGTGGAAGACCGTCCCGCCCTGAGCGCGGTGAACGAGCGGTTGAGGGACGATTACATCAAGGACTCTCAACGGGGTGTTGACCGTTGGAACCAGGTGCTGGAGTCCCATGGGGTGGGATTCCGGTTCATGCTGCCCCACCGGTTCTTCAACCGCCACATCGGAACATCCGCGGGCATCGACGTGACGCCCCAGGGCGAGGTCATAGCCGAGGCCGAGTGGCAGGCCAGGCGGGATGATTGGCTGCCCACCGGCGAAGACCAGTCGTTTGTCGCTTCGCTGATGCACCGGGTGGCCGAACCGGGGAAGATCGCCGCCTGGATCGCCCCTCCGGTCCGGGGTATCAACGGCAAGCCCTGGGACTACGAATATGTCAGGTTTAACTAGAATTCCTCCGGTCGAAGGAGCGATGCGATGCCGGACCACAGCGTAACCGTCGATTATTCGACCACCCCATCCCAGATCGAGTTCTCGCCGGTCTTCAACATCGCGGTCCACCTGATCGACCGTCACGTGGCGGAGGGACGGGGCTCCTACCCGGCAATCATTAACGCCGACGCCAGGGACGACGCCGGAGAGCAGGCCGAGAAACAGGTCACCTACCAGCAACTGGCCGAGCGGGTCAACCGGTGCGGGAACCTGCTCAGTTCCCTGGCGGCGGAACCCGGCGGCCGCATTCTGATGGTGGTTAAAGACTGTCCCGAGTTTTTCTACCTATTCTGGGGGGCCATCAAGGCGGGACTGGTGCCCGTGCCCTTGAACACGCTGCTCCGGGCCGACGACTACCGGTTCATGATTGAAGATTCGGCCTGCGTGGGACTGGTCTACTCCCCCGAATATCAAACTGAGGTGGCCCCAGCCGTGGCGGCCTCGGACCACCAGCCGGGGTTCATCCTCTGCACCGAGGGCCCCAGCGGGCTGGCCAACCTGATGGAGGGGTACGCCCCGATCCTGGAACCGGCCCCAGCCACGGCGGATTCGGAGTGCTTCTGGCTCTACTCCTCGGGCTCGACCGGCCGGCCCAAAGGCGCCGTGCACCGCCACCGGGACATCGCCGCCACCTGTGTCCACTACGCCGTGGACACCCTGGGAATGACCAAAGAGGACATCTGTTTCTCGGCCGCCAAGTTGTTCTTCGCCTACGGTCTGGGCA